>CAXGMX010000052.1:0-10943 GCA_964010955.1 uncultured bacterium | reverse complement strand
GTAAAGGATGATGCAGAGAATCGTATCTGTCCATCTCAATCGTTATATTCAACTAAAGGAAATCAACAATCCATTGAAAGATTAAATTCTTCTTCATTAATGAGGTCGTTTGGTTTGGCAATGCTGAGTCGCAGTTGTGACAGTCGCCTGTGACACCACGCTTTCCTTATCAGCCACAAACAGGAGCAGATCACCGGGTACGGCACTGAAACGTTCTATTATTTCCGATTGAAGCTCAGCGTTAAAGAACTTTGCAATCTGAGAAGTAAGTCCGTTTTCGTCAACCTTAAACCATGCAAGGCCCTTTGCTCCGAATTGGTTGACGAAGGTTGTAAGCTCGTCTATCTCTTTTCTCGAAAGTTTTTGCACAGCCCGTTGCATTTATACCTCTAATCTGGCCCCCGGATTCAGCTACGCTTTTAAATACCTTGAAGTCAGATTTCTTCGCTATGTCGGTTATCTCCTTTATTGTCATTTCAAACCTCAAATCAGGAGCATCACACCCGTATAGATTCATGGCATCACGATACGAAAGCCGTTTGAAGGGAGCAGAAATTTTTTCCCAAGTACTGTCTTAAACACCTCTACCATCAATCCTTCTATAATATTTATAACATCATCTTCCCTGACGAATGACATCTCCAGGTCAAGCTGTGTGAATTCAGGCTGACGCTGTGCAACGAAGGTCCTCATCCCTGAAACACTTGACTACCTGAAAATACCTGTCGAAACCGGAGACCATCAATATCTGTTTAAATAGCTGGGGAGATTGCGGCAGTGCGTAGAATTGCCCCCTGTTTATCCTGCTCGGGACAAGATAGTCCCTGGCACCTTCCGGTGTGCTCTTTGTCAGAAACGGTGTTTCAACCTCAATAAAATTATTACGGTCAAAGTACTGCCTTGCAACCTGGCATACCTTATGTCTGGAGGTTAAGTACTTTTGCATAACCGGACGTCTCAGATCCAGGTATCTGTACTTGAGCCTTAATTCTGTTGAAACCTCGGTATCGGCTGTAATCTCAAATGGTGGTGTCTCACTTGTATTTAATATTTCAAGTTTATCAACCATCACATCGATCTCACCCGTATCTAAATCAGGGTTAGCCATTCCCTCAGGTCTCTCTTCAACCTTACCCTTTGCGGCTATAACATATTCTGACCTGAGGTCTGATGCTTCTTTATGAGTTTCTGCATTATGTTCCGGGTTGAATACCACTTGTGTCTTACCGTATCTGTCTCTTAAATCAATAAAAATAACTCCGCCGTGATCTCTTCTGGTATCTACCCAGCCGGAGAGCGTAACCTCACTTCCTGCATCCGCCTTGCGAAGCTGTCCGCATGTATGTGTTCTTTGTAAATCAGACATTTATTTATTTCCTTTCACTATCTGTATTATCTTATCAGTATCATCCGAGAAGGTTTCATCTCCGGTCTGCATGTCCTTCAATTTAATCACCCCTTTTTCTATTTCGTCAGGCCCCATAATGATAGTAAATCTTGAATTGACCTTGTTAGCAACTTTCATCTGTGCCTTTGGAGTCCTGCTTTCGTAGTCCATATCAACCGATATACCACTCTGCCTCAGTTCATTGAGAAGCTTAAAACAGTGGTTTCTGTCCTCAGCGCTTATTGATACTATGTAAATATCTGGCGCCAATGATGATATAACTGGTTTTGATTTAGAGTCTTTTCTTGTGTTAACAATAGCAATCATTGATGCCTCCATGCCGGCAGCAAATCCGACGGCACCTGTTGGTGGCCCTCCAATGTCGGATATCAGGTTATCATAGCGTCCGCCCGCACATATCGTATCTCTTGCACCCATTGCCGGATGAGTTATCTCATAAACTGTCTTTGTGTAATAGTCCAAACCCCTTACAAGGTGAGAGTCTATTGCATATTCAAGATTTATATCTTCGAATGCATCCTTAACGGTTTTAAAATGATCCCGGCATTCATTACATGTATGGTCTTCCGTGTTTGATACCTTCTGGCGTATTTCTTTACACTTTTTCTGTTTGCAGTCAAGTACCCTGAACACATTCCTTTCAATCCTTGCCTTGCAGAGCTTGCATAGTTCGTCTTTATATTGTAACAGTTCCTCTTTCAGTATTGCCCTGTATCCCGGCCTGCATTTCTCACATCCGATAGTATTTACCTTAACCACGTATCCAGCCAGCCCAAGCCGGTCGTATACTCTCGTAGCAACCTTTATAGTTTCAACATCAAGCAATGGATCGTATGACCCTATCGCCTCTATGCCCATTTGATGGAACTGCCTTAATCTCCCGGCCTGTGGACGTTCCTTTCTGAACATTGGCCCGATGTAATAAAATTTGCGGAATTTCTTTGTCTTGAAAAGTTCATATTCGAGATATGCCCTCATAACCGGCGCTGTATTCTCAGGACGGAGTGTAATGGTTGAACCGGCGGTATCGCCAAGGTGTACATCTCCTTTTCTACTATGTCTGTAGTTTCTCCGATGCTCCTTACAAAGAGACGTGTATCTTCAAAAACCGGTGTTCTTATCTCGTGATATCCGGCGATCTCAACTCTTCCCTTGCAGCGTTTTCCATCTCTTTCCATAACAACTTTTCGTCAGGGAAGATATCTTTCATACCCAGCGGGGCTTTTACATATTTATCGTTACTCTTATCCATAATTGTAATATTTCATAAGATTAAAAGGTCAAAGGAGTTATATTTTTCGCAATTATATCAGTTCAGGTTCAATATTCAAGGGATTTTAAACTTTGCTTTTTGCCGCTAAGACACCCTGCCCATCCAAGATAAGACACATACAATCAGCCAGGAATTAGATCCATTTTATAACCGCATGGAAGAACAATTTTAAAAAGATTGTACCTCCTTTCTTTCAAACCAACCGTAAAGTGTAGCTATGAAACAAATCTTTGCTTTCCGGTAGTAATATATAACGTTGGAAGTATAAATAAAGTTAGTATTGTGGAAGTAATGACACCGCCAATTACTACTGTAGCAAGTGGCCTCTGAACTTCGGCTCCTACTCCGGTTGAAATGGCCATTGGTAAAAAACCTACTGCATCAGTAACAGCAGTTGCAATTACGGGTATTAAACGCTGTCTGGCCGCTGTCGAAACAGCATCTTTTAATAATAATCCCTCTTCTTTCAAATTATGGATAGTAGATATTAAAATCTGCCCGTTAAGAACGGCAATACCACTGAGAGCTATAAAGCCAATAGCCGCACTCACACTAAAAGGCAGACCCCTGCTCAACAGAGCGAAAATCCCGCCTATGAACGCAAAAGGGATACCTGTATAAATGATAAGAACATCATATAAATTCTTCAGGCTGAAACATAACATTGCAAAAATAAGCATCAGTGTTATTGGAACAACAATCATAAAACGTGTTTTAGAACGCTCTAAATGTTCAAACTGGCCGCCCCATTCGATTACATAACCTTCGGGCAATTCTATCTCATTTTCGATTTTATGACGTGCCTCTTGTACAAATGAAGCTACATCTCTTTCCCTGACATTACATTGGATCTTAATTAAGCGCCGCCCCCACTCTCTATTTATCGTTGAAGGACTATCTGTCTCCTCAATTTCAGCTAACTTCTTAAGTGGTAATAGATGACCATGCTCTGTAGGGATAAGTGTGTTGGCAAGAGTATTTATGTCTGTACGATGTTTATCCTGCAAGCGAACTGCAAGAGAAAATCTTCTTTGCCCTTCAAAGATATCCCCCACATGCCTCGTGCCAACCGATTCTACCATGTCTAATACATCGCGCGCGGGTATTCCGTATCTTGCAATTTGATCCTGATGTACCTTAATCTTAAGAGTGGGTTGTCCTGTAATTTGCTCTGCGGCAACATCTGAAGCGCCCCTAATCTTCATAAGTGTATTTTGTACCTTGCTGCTGAGACTAACTAATTCTTCGAAATTATCACCGTATATTTTTATCCCAATATCGGACCTGATACCGGAGATCATCTCGTTCAATCTCATCTCTATGGGTTGTGTGAAAACCATGTTGACGCCCGGCAAGTCACTAAGTTTCTCATCTATACTCCTGGCCAGTTGTGCCTGGGTTTTAGCCAGTTTCCATCGACCTTTCGGATTAAGTGTTATAAAAACATCAGTCAATTCTATTCCCATAGGGTCTGTCGCAACTTCAGCCGTTCCTACACGACTCCAGACATGCCTGATCTCATCAGGGAAAGCCTCCAGCAGCAATCTTTCAATCTTAGAATTATAGTCAACAGCTTCCTCTATGGATACTCCGGCAAGGCGTATTGTACTAATGGCTATGGTGCCTTCATTGAGCTTGGGTATAAATTCTCCTCCAAGTCTAAGTCCCACAAATACCGATACAGCCAACAATGTTAATACAGTGCCAAATAACACATACTTTAAACGGATAACCTGAGGAAGTAAAAAGTCGTATCCTGTTCTTAACCAACGTTCCAGAAAACCTTCTTTTATCCGTATTTTTCCCGGCAGGAAATAATAAGAGAGTATGGGCGAGAGAAAAACTGCAATTCCTAAAGCGCCGGCCATCGCAAAGATAAATGTCCATGCCATGGGTTTAAACATTTTACCTTCAATTCCTTCTAAAGTTAGTATTGGAACAAACACGAGTATTATGATTCCTACACCAAAGATAATCGGGCGAATTACGCCTTTGCCTGATTCTATGATACATTGTTGGCGCTCTGTACTTGTTAAAGTCCTTTTCAATAAGCCTTGTTTTTCTCTTAATTTCCGCAAATTGGCTTCCGTCATTACAACAGACCCATCTACGATAATACCAAAATCAATAGCCCCCAGACTCAAGAGACTGGCGGCAATTGACAGTTCATGCATACCCATAATGGCAAAAAGCATGGAAAATGGAATTACCATTGCTATCAGCAGGCCGGCCCGATAGTTGTAAAGAATCAGAAACAATACGATGATGACTAATATTGCCCCATAAATTAAATTATGTTTAACCGTTTTAATTACGTCTTGTATAAGCCCGGTACGGTCATAAACTATTTCCGCCATCACATCATCAGGCAGAGATTTACGGACATTTTTAAGGCTTTCTTTTAATCCTTGAGTTACTTTTTTGCTGTTTTCACCCATTAAGGCAAAACCTAACCCCATAACAACCTCTCCCTTGCCGTTAGCTGTAACCGCGCCGCGACGGATCTCATGTCCTATTGCCACTTCAGCTACATCCTTAATACGGACGGGACTTCCCTTATGTGCCTTTATCGTAATATTCTCAATCTCTTTGACTGTAGTTACTCTACCCAATCCATGGACAAGTAACGATTGTCCTGCGGATACGATGCGGCCACCTCCCACATTATGGTTATTCTGTTCAAGCGACTTAAATATTGATTCCAGAGTCAGGTTATGCTTTACCAGAGATTCCGGTGAGACGATTACCTGGTATTGCCGTACATAACCACCCCATGAATTAACTTCTGCAACACCAGGCACCTTACTGAGTTCGGGTTTTATGACCCAATCGTGAAGGGTCCGAAGCTCATCCAGGGTGCGTTCGGGATTTGTTGATCGTATAATATAATGAAAAACTTCTCCGAGGCCGGTTGAAACAGGTCCTAATTTTGGCCGATCTATATCTGCCGGCAGTTCAACACTTCCAATTCGTTCTGATATAAATTGTCTTGAGTTATAAATATCAGTCTCGTCATTAAATGTAGCAACGATCTGAGATAATCCGAACTTAGAGATAGAGCGTACATTTATAAGGCCTGGAAGGCCGGAAATGGAAAGTTCGATGGGTGATGTAATTTGTTGTTCAATTTCAGATGGGTTAAGATTGGGTGCAACTGTATTAATCTGTACCTGTATAGGTGTAGTGTCCGGGAATGCATCAACAGGAATACGAAATATTGTTCTGACACCATACCCAAAACATATTATGAAAAATAATATGATATATATTCTATTTTTCAGTGAAAACTCTATAATTTTATTCATTTATCAGTAAATTAAAGGAATCGTTTATGATGAATGGAATTTGTTTCAGCTTGGAATTAATAATCCATTGTTAGTGCGCGCAACCTTCTCCAAACTTGGACTTGAGTAATTCTGATTTTAATGTAAAACTGCCATCAACAACCAATTCATCCAGCGGGGAAAGACCTTTAAAGATTTCTATATTTTCCTTATCGCTTTCACCGGTTTCCACCCTTCTGGCTTCGAAAAGATCATCCGATAGCTTAATAAAAACAAAGTTTCTCCCATCCAATCGCTGCACAGATTTGGCAGGGACATTAATTTTCTTACTATAATTTTGCGATAAAAGCTGTACTTCACCAAACATTCCATGCTTTAAGAAGGCACCTGGATTTTTAACTACTGCGCGTCCTTTCAACATGCGGCTTTCTTCGTCTATATTTGAAGCAAGCCAGGTTATAAACCCCTGTATTTTATTAATACCGTATTCCTTATTAAAACTTGCCTCTACTTTGTCTCCAACTTTAAAAAAGGGTAAATTGTTTTCTGGAATTGATAATTCCAGCCACATTGTTGAAAGATCTACCAGAGAAAATATTACATTTCCCGGTTTCACGAATTCACCAACAACAGCATATCTTTCTACTATCGTACCGGAGAAAGACGCACGTATAGGAAGGATGGAAGTGCTTGTTTGTGTTTCTTCAATTTCCTGAATTTCGTCTTCTGATAAACCGAAATTCAGAAGCTGTTGGCGTGTTGTATTAGTATTATTTTTGGCTATTTCGTATTCGGCCCGGGCTCTCTGGTATTCGTGTTGTGAGGCTACCTTTTTATTGAAAAGTCTTTCCTCTCTTTCAAAAACCAGTTTTTTTAATTTCTTATTGGTGAGCGCTGTTAAATATTCTGCCTTTATTCTGGCAACGTCCGGAGAGGCTATTTCAACCAACACCTCATCCTCTGAAACAAAGGCGCCCACATCTACCAGGACTTTTTGGAATATACCGGATGCTAAAGACGTAATGTGTGCAAAGCGATTTTGGTTATAAATAACCCTGCTCAGAACAGTAAACCTGGGCATGGTTTCCCCTCTACTTAATACATTGGTAATTATGCCTGCCTTTACAGCAGATTCAGGAGATTCCAGGCGGATCTTTAATCCCTGTCCAATACTTAGCGAGTTACTCAACTCAGGGTGGCAGATTCCACACTCACTCTCGAAAACCTCGTGTTCTTTACAATAAAGGCCTGCTGATTGTTCTTCGCTTATGTTGGATTTTAATCCGGGACGGCAAATAAAGCATTCGTCTTCATAAACGCTGTGTTCATTACACCACAAACGATTTGGGTCTCGAATAGTATTACCTTCGGGAAACAACTCTGGATGGCAAATGTAACATTCGTCTTCATAAACGCCGTGTTCATTACACCACAAACGCTTTGGATTTTGTTTATCTTCTCCTTTCTGGTGTTTCGTAAGAGCTGTTTCTTCAGTTTGATCAGCATAAGCTCTTTCACTCTTAAATTGTGATAAAAGAGATGCTGAAAGGAAGGCCACTATTAAGAGGATCATATTAAAAATCAGGAATTTTGAGTTTTTCTTCATAACTATTTCCTTCTTAAGATGGTAAACGTAAATAATCAGGTGACTGACATGTCTCAAATATAAATAACATCCTTGATAGGAATTAATTTAATGATATTCGTTCCATACTTGATACAGTTTCAAGGTTTATAATGGCGTTATTGTAATCAAGCAGTGTATTTAAATATGCTGTTCGTATCTCTATGAGATCACTTTGCACAGTGAGAAATTCGATAAAATTAATTTTACCTTCCTTGTATGAAATCTCATTAAGCTTCAGGCTTTCATCAACCTGCGGCATAATTTCATCCGTATAAATCGATATCCCCTCTTTTTCTGCCATGAAGGAACGATATGCAGCTTCCACTTCCTTCTGAATTCCCAGATACTTGTTCCTTATATTTATGTCGGCTGTATCTTTGGCAGTCCGGGCTTTTTTAAGTTCTGATTGTTTTCTGTCCCATATTGGTATTGATATAGATATCTCTCCGCCTACAATATCGTCTGCACCGCCTTCTTCTCTTGTAAAAAATCCTGAAAGCTCAGGATTCGGGATTCTCTCTGCTTTACGCAATGATATTTCTTGAGATGCCCTTTCTTTCTCTAACTCCATTGCCTTTAAGTCAGGCCTGGTTTCGTAGGCAGATGCCAAAAGGTCTTCAAGGTTTACCTGTAATGCCTGGTAAGTCAAATCTCCTTTTAAACTCAATGGTTCATCTTTGGACTTTCCCAGCAGTAATTTCAAATCCAAGAGGCGGTTTTGATTATTTTTCTTTGCAGCAAGAAGCTGTTGTTTAGCCAGTCCATATCTTATTTTGATTGAATTCAGCTCTAAAGCAGATATTGCTCCTGCTTTATATCTTTCCATAGTTGCACTCCATTGTTTTTTAAATATGTCTTCAACATAACTCTGGAGTTTTACAATTTCCAAAGAAGTCAAAACCTCATAAAAACTACTCTTGACATCCGCAATAACATTTCTTTCTACGTCTGCAATTTCAAATTTTACTTTCTCTATTTTATCATTGGATATATTTATCTTTTTCGTCTCTGACCATAGACCTCAATTTCTTGAGACAATGCGATGGTATAATCCGTGTGTCTTTCAGAAGATGATTCTCTTGCCCCAATTTCGGTTTTCACTTCAGGATTTGAAGGTAAAAGCAATGATGCCTTAATGCGATCCGCATCTGCGATTCCTAATCTATTTCTCGCCACGGCAAGCTGTAAGTTGTTTTCAAATGCTATTTCTATGCATTCCTTGAGATCGACAGTTTTTAGTTTTTGTCTCTTCCCGCCGGGGAGGATCAGAGACCTGAGCCGTTGATTTATTAGAAGCCAGAAAGAGTACGGATGCTATTAATGTGACAACAGTCACATATTTAATGTGATATACCGGATAGATCATTTATTCCCTCTTGTTAAATTGTATACGATTGACGCACATAATCTTCACCGCAGATACTAATTACACCCATGAGAGTGCACGTAGCCCTGGTTAGCCATATGCAAACTATTTAGTAAGTTTAGTAACAGCTTAAACAGGAAACCGCTTGAATGAAAATGGAATGACTAAAGGATTGATTGCGGAGGGCGAAAGAAAGTTTTTGCAAAGAGTTCTTTGTGTAGAACGTCTTCAGTTATTAAAGAAAGTTGAGATGTATTATTGAAGTAAAAAATATTTTTGGCTGATTGATTTGTAAAAGAATGTGAAATGACGCAACAAACAGCACAGTTACGGAAAGGTTCATCGGGAAGAACAGGACAGTTATGTTCATCGCAGGAGTTTGTTCTCTCTGAAGAGGCAGAATCTATTTCTACTTTATCGTTAGTACCCTCCAGCGAGAAAACAACCTCCGGAAGTATCGAAAAAGATAAAACCAATATCAAACAAACCTTTAATATACGGATTCTGCTTAATTTCATTTCTGTAAACATATGAATAATCTATACTTAAAACTACTGAATGTCAAGGCCTTTTATTATCTGCTCGGGATTATGGCATACAAGCGCCCTGGCCTCTTCTTCCCCCACAATCCTGGCAGCACAGTCTACTGCATTAGACAGGATCGGGGGCCGGCCTGTAAGCGAATGGACATCAGAGGCAATAAAATGCACCAACCTGTTCTTTAAAAGCAATTCGACACATTTTTTATCTCCGGGCCCCGCCCGGCCTGTCAAACCCTGTGTATTCACCTGGACAAGGGCTCCAATCTTAACCAATTGACTCACAAGTTCAGGTTTTTTTTGGAATGCAGCTATTCTTTCTGCGTGTGCAATGATTGGGACAATACCGTTGGCCTTGAGATTGAATACGAATTTATCAGTTCCCGGAGGTATGAATACAAAAGGAAGTTCAAAAAGGATGAACTTCCCGCCATTGTTGATCGTAAGCACCTCCCCACTTTCGATATTCCCCACCAGCCCTTCATGAATGTGTACCTCCGATCCGGGCAGTATCTCGATATCAATTTGATTCTCTTTCAGCTTCAGGCTAAGCGCATCAACCGTTTCCAGTATCTTATCACTTTTCGACTCGTATACTCCATCCTTTGAATGGGGTGTTGCCACGATCTTCTTAATCCCATCATTCGCAGCAATTTTACAGAGTTCAACCGACTCTTCGATCGTTTCAGGCCCGTCATCTATAGAAGGAAGTATGTGCGTGTGTATGTCTATCATAAAGGAGTCTATTTTTATAATTTTCACCAGACAACGACATATATACAAAACAATTGGGAGTCAAATATTTATTATCTATTTTCCATGCTGCGGGTGTTTCTTCAGAAGAAGTTGCTTTAGTAAGATTAAAAACTGTTATAGAGAATGAATCCCTGTAACCATCATACCAAACCGCTCCTCTACCAAGCATCCACCCTCTCCATCCAACTCTTTGGCCGCCAGTTTCATCAGATAGTATTCTAGTTCTAAATTCTTCAGTAAAAACCTCATCAAATGATTTGTTTTGGAAGTAACTTAAATCTAATTTATCTCCCACGTAAGACAAAAGTTTTTTCATATCCTTGTCTTCAACTGCTTTTTGAATACCTAACCCAAATTTATATGCTTCTTCAACTGTTTGTTTGGCAACCTCTGCTTTCTTCATATTTGCAATATATTCTTGATCTTCCTTAGTGTAATATTCTGCAAAAGCAAAATTGCACAACAACAAACCCAGAAATATGATTGATAAAAGTTTTTTCATGTTATACATCCACGCTAAATGATTAGAATAATATGAAAACTGTCTTCTGAAACAGGCAATAACCAAATAACTCAAATTACCAAATCACCAAGCGTATCATTCCACGGAGCGAACTGGACGGACATAGCTGTAGTAGAAGATCAAGTCCCAGGTCACGATACCATTGTCGAAGAATACGCGCCAAAGCA
>CAXGMX010000051.1:0-10995 GCA_964010955.1 uncultured bacterium | reverse complement strand
GTGACTCCCAGCATTGTGTTCTGGAGTAAAAATATTGCTATAAAGAATGCAGTGGTTCCAAGGACAGCACCTATGACGACGCCTGCTACGGCTTCTCTTACGAGCACTTTCCACCATTCCCGTAATGTCAACTCTCCCGTTGCCAGTGCTCTTATTACGAGTGTGGATGATTGCGAACCTATATTTCCCCCTGCTCCCATCAGCATGGGTATAAAGTATGCAAGCGCTATTATCGAACTGAGAGCCAACGAGTAATTTTGCAGTACCTTACCTGAGATAGTGGCCGCCAGAATCAGGACAAATAACCAGACTACTCTTCCCGACAGCTGTTTAAAGTATCCGGCACGAAAATATCTCTCTTCAGGTAATTGAATGGCAGCCATCTTGTGGAAATCTTCTGTGGCCCTCTTCTTCTACTATATCGAGAATGTCATCAACGGTAATAATGCCCACCAGACGATTTTCGCTATCCACTACAGGTAAAGAGAGAAAATCATATTTCTGAATTGCCCTGGCAGCCTCTTCCTGGTCATCAGTTGTATTTACCTTATAGATTTTTTCGTTCATTATCTGACTGATTTTCTGGTCAGGTTTAGCTAAAATAATATCTTTAAGCGAAACTACTCCACACAGCACTCTCTTCTCATTAATTGCATAGCATGTATATATTGTTTCTCTATCCGGACCTGTCTTTCTTATGTGCTCTAACGCTTCTGAGACAGTAATTTCAGTTCCCAGATCTACATATTCTGTTGTCATTACCCTCCCTGCAGATTCGGGCGGATAATTCAGTAGTATATTTGCTTCCTCTCTCTCCTCAACAGGGAACAGATTAAGCAGTCTTTTTACTACTGAAGCAGGGAGTTCATCAAGGAGTTGTGTCCTGTCATCAGGGCTCATTTCCAGCAGGATTGCCTTTGCCCTGTGTTCGGTAAAGTATCCGAGCATCTCCTCTTCCTCTTCCGGGTCAAGAAGGGAAAATACTTCTGCACTCTTTGTTTTGTCCAGTACGCGGAGTGTTATTACCCTTTCCGTGGGTTCCAGTTCTCGTATAATGTCAGCAATATCTGCCGGGTGGAGCTCTCTTAAGATAAGGCTTAACCCTTTGAGGTTTTTACTCTCTATAAGCTCTTTTAATTCAGGCGTAAATATTTTATACCATTTCATAATAAATTAACTCACTCAACACATATAAAGTTAAAAAGTGCCACATTCTGTGAATTATTTTGCCAATGCTTTTAAACTGGAGCTGGAGCGGTAGAAGGGGTGGTAATATAATCCACAGCATCTTGAGCAAATTGGCAGAACATTATTTTTGATAAACCTTCTAAACTTTCTTGATTTGTTATTATTCCATATCTCAGGGAACCTTTCAGTTTTCAGGTTTCCCAAGATGTAGTCAGGATTGTCATTGCAAAAACACCACATCACCATTAGGATATATCATTGTTTGCGTCCAGGGTGCAATGCAGCGTTTTACCTTCTTTTTAGATTTGCTTCCATTATAGAAGATATCCTGTGTGGTAGAGTAATATTGTGGTATGTCTGAGATTTTAATAGTAGGAAAGAATGCAAGTTTGAATTTGTGCTTCTTTGTGAGTAAACGTGAAATATCCATCTGCAGGGCATGAGTATCTATTTTTGTCTTGTCATTAATCCATCCCTGCCATGAAGGTGCATGACATTGGAATACCCTCTTCATCATAGTTTCGTAATCTTTACCTGTTTTTGTATTATTAAAATATGGATGTTTAATAAGCAGCATTTCAAAGCCAAGTTGCTCAGTTGTTTCAGTAATATTCTTCAGGTATGGAGATGAATGGTCGGTTATAGTGAATACCTGGCACAATAGGGGCCTTTGTTTATTTAGTTTTTCTTTTGCATTAATGATCTTCTTGATTCCGGAGGAAATCTTCTGGTAGCCGTTGTGGATGCCCCTGATCTCATTGTGAGCATGTTCAGGCCCGTCTATGGAGACGTATAATACATCCACCCCAAGCTTGACAATGTCATCCGCATAATTCTCAAGGAGAGTGCCGTTTGTGATTACCCAGCATATCAGGTTTTTCTGTTTTATATACTTTATCAACCTGATTATGTCTTTGTAATAAAATGGTTCGCCACCTGTCAGGAAGATTGTAGGTGAAAATTCGGCAACATCATCAATAAGTTTCTCAAATTCCTCAATATTTATGGTCTCTCTTAATAGGCCGGCATCTATATTATTATAGTTACCTGTTTCACCCCATTGTCCGCACATTTTACAACGCAGGTTGCATAAGTTAGTCGGGGTAATATGTATAAGATAGGGTGGGAAACTGAAACCATTATTAAGCCTGCCGTCGATTTGAAAAGAGAGCAGCCTTGTAACCCACTTCATCATTCTTATGTCTGAAAATGAGCTGCTTCGTGACATCTTTATGATATTTGATATAGTGCCCATAGTATTAAAATCTTTCTAAAAAAAATGCTGTATATAAGTGGAGGTTTCCGAATGTCTGCTACGACTGATTCTGTTATAGATGGAGCGAGTATGGTTTAATTGCTGGAAACGCTTATAGATGATAGTAAAATAATGCGAAAGACGCAAGATGAAAAAATGGCTTGACCAAAACTATCTACTTATATACTTTCTGCAGTTGCGCCTGAACAATTAACTAACGAACCTCAATTTCAAGAAGGTTAATCCCTGATAGATCTGAATCGTTTTCAACTGCCGTACTTCCATCGTAATTACTTTCAAGTATTGCATCGCCATCGTTATATTTTATTACAGGTGTACGACTGGCACTTTTCTTAAGTATGAATTTATAGTGAAACTTTTTACGGTTACCGTAATTTCTTGTGATAACAGACACAATCCTGTTATTGCCCTGTATTAGTTTGTCATTTAGGTTACAAAACCCCTTGCGCCTCATTTTCTCTACCTTTTTGGTTTCCAGAAAAATCAATGCCACTTCGTCCCCGTCTGTCAAGTCAGTAAGTTCAAGCCTCAATCCCTCCAGCCCATCTTTAACTACAACCTTAGCCGGTGTACTATCAGTAATCCGCTTTGTATTATTCCATGCATTCTGATTGCTTAGGAAATAATCTACAATCTTACCTATTGCAAAACCTGTTTTATTTACCGATAAAATAATAATAAATGTTATAAATAAATATTTAGTATATCTCATTTTTCGGAATGGAAGTAGATTCGTCCATTTGTCCTTGATTTATCAGGTACTAATTAGCTTTATCGATCAATTCCTGAAACTTCTTTCGAAGATCGGGATTCTCATTTATCCGTGTTGCTATCATTGTATAATCATCCACACTTAAGCCGTTGTCTTGTACAATCTTCCTCGTTTCCTTGTAATCAGCTCTGCTGCCGGATTTATTCATGTACGATTGGACTTCAATAAATGCCCTTGCAAAAGCCATTAATTTAAGGTCATTTATCTCCGATTTCGTACTTGGCTGTAAAGGTGTTACGTCATTATCCTGGTATATCTGCCTTCCAGCATAGTATTCTTTCGAATCCGATGAGGAAATATCAGGAGATGTTACGGGTTCTGGCGAAGTAACCAATCTTAATGTCACAATAATTGAGACAACAAACATTATAAAAATAAGTATGAATGTTTTCATAGTATGATTTCCACACAAAAACCGGTTTCATTTCTTCAGGCACTGTCTCGATCAATCCATTCCACAGTTTCAGGAGCTTTGTATGCCTCGAACTTCTCCAGCAATATTTCCGGAGATTCCTCTACAAGCACGATGGAACGATGAATCTTCTTTATGAAATGTTCAGAAACAGCATGATCAAGAAAGTCAATCAGTTTATCGTAATAGCGGTGCACGTTCAGCAGGCCACATGGCTTCTTGTGCATTCCCAATTGTGACCAGGTTATGATTTCGAGGATCTCCTCAAACGTACCGAATCCTCCCGGTAAAGCGATAAAACCATCAGATAGTTCAGCCATCAATAACTTGCGTTCATGCATAGAAGCAACTTCCCGTAATTCCGTGAGACCTGTGTGGGCAGCTTCTTTTACAAAGAGATCTTTTGGAATTATACCGATTACGTTTCCACCCTCTTCAAGGACGGTGTCAGCAATCTCACCCATTATGCCTACGCTCGCTCCACCATAAACCAGGTCGATATTCTTACTCACTAAGGTTCGTGCCAATTGTCTGGCGGCTAGTATATAATCAGGTCTGGCGCCAGAGCTTGATCCACAATACACACACAATCTTTTCATTTTGAGGAACGAAGTGAAGAAGAATTAAATTTGAAATTCCTGGATATTTAGATATAGATTCCGGAACATGCTCGGCTCCCCGCCCGCGCCAGAATGCTCGTCGGGCTGGCGAACAGCTCGGCCGGCCGGGCAAGCTAAGAAAGACATCTTGGAAATTAAACTTACCGCAACAGATACTAATTATATATTAATCGGCTTAATTTTCATCTGGAAAATGCATGTTTATCAAGGAAAAATTAGAAGCCTGAGTTCCGGTTGAAAGCTGAAAAAAATAGTTGGAATTTCATAGTATTTTGTTTAAAATGACATTTCATCCAAAAAAGCATTTCTTACCATATATTCTAAACCTTAAAATTAACAGGAGATTCTATGGGTAGCACAATCCCACTAACTAAAAATAAAAAACTTCTGGCCTGGATTGATGAAGTTGTAAGAATGTGTAAACCTGACCAGATTGTATGGTGCGATGGCAGCCGGGAAGAGTATGATGAAATGGCCGATATGCTGGTCAAAAGCGGCACGTATGTAAGATTAAATGATGAAAAAAGGCCAAACAGTTATTGGGCAATATCTGATCCTGCCGATGTTGGCCGTGTAGAAGATAGAACTTTTGTCTGCACAAAAAACAAGGAAGATGCCGGCCCTAACAACAATTGGTGTGATCCGGACGAAATGAAGGCTGAAATGACTGCGCTTTATACCGGTTCTATGAAGGGGCGCATCATGTATGTTGTTCCCTTCAGTATGGGGCCTTTAGGTACAAATATTGCTCATATCGGTATAGAATTAACGGATTCTCCTTACGTTGCAAATAATTTAAAGATTATGACACGTATGGGAAAGGCAGTTTTAGATGTTTTGGGTGAGGATGGCGATTTTATTCCCTGTCTTCATTCTGTTGGCAGTCCTCTGGAAGAAGGTCAACAGGATGTTCCCTGGCCATGTAATGCGGATAACAAGTATATTACCCACTTTCCTGTAGAAAGAACTATCTGGTCCTATGGGTCAGGTTATGGCGGGAACGCGTTATTGGGGAAAAAATGTTTTGCACTGCGTATTGCCTCTTCGATGGCAAGAGAAGAAGGATGGCTTGCCGAACACATGCTTATACTGGGCATTACACCTCCTAACGGAGAGAAGAAATATATTACAGCGGCATTTCCGAGTGCCTGCGGTAAAACTAATCTGGCGATGTTAGTCCCAACCATTCCAGGATGGAAAGTAGAATGCGTAGGCGACGATATCGCGTGGATGAAATTCGGTAAAGATGGTCGCCTGTATGCTATAAATCCAGAGGCCGGCTATTTTGGGGTTGCACCGGGAACGTCCATGAAAACTAATCCAAATTGTATGCTTACTATGAGAGAAAACTGCATTTTTACGAATGTGGCTTATACCGAAGATGGTGATGTCTGGTGGGAGGAGATGACAGATGAACCACCTGCTAAATTGACAGACTGGAAAGGCAATGAATGGACACCCGATTCAGGGACTCCTGCAGCACACCCGAACGCGCGTTTCACAGCACCTGCTTGTCAAAATCCTGTAATAGATCCTGCATGGGAAGACCCGAAGGGAGTTCCGATATCTGCGTTTCTTTTTGGTGGGCGCCGTGCCAGTGTTGTGCCTCTGATTCATCAATCATTCAACTGGCAGCATGGAACATTTCTGGGCGCTATTGCTTCATCTGAAAAGACAGCCGCTGCTGCCGGTAAAGTTGGTGAACTGCGATACGATCCGTTTGCAATGCTCCCTTTCTGCGGCTACCATATGGGAGACTACTTTAAACATTGGCTTGACATCGGTGAAAAAGCAGACGCTGACAAACTGCCAAAGATCTTTTATGTTAACTGGTTCCGCAAGAATAAGGACGGCAAGTTTCTCTGGCCGGGCTATGGTGAAAACAGCCGTGCTTTAAAGTGGGTAATTGAAAGAGTCTGTGGTGAAGGAAAGGCTGAAGAAACACCCATTGGCTGGGTTCCAACTAAAGATGCCCTGTATCTTGATGGCCTGGATATTTCTACTGAGGATTTAGAAGAACTCTTAAAAGTAGATACTGAAGAGTGGAAGAAACAAGTACCATTAATCAGGGAACACCTTGCAAAATTTGGTGACAGACTGCCCGCAGGGCTTAAGGATGAGATAGATGCCTTGGAAAAGCGTTTGGAAGGTTCCTAGCCATGCTTTAGTAAATTTCTCTTTTCTATATTGTCGGTGGTTGAACCATATTCTTTAGGAAAATCCTGAGTTGTTATTTGTATGAATACCAGATGTTTAAGCACTTTTGAATTTGCTTGACACTGTCTCTGTCTTTGCTAAGATAAAAACCATAATAATGAGTGTTAAATAGTGAGTAGGGGATTGCTCATTCTTGCGAATTTTATACTCTTGCTCCGTGATTTCATCACACCTTTCTCGAAATCAACATAACGTATTTCATGGGCGATTAGCTCAGTTGGCTAGAGCACTTGCTCGACAAGCAAGGGGTCACTGGTTCGAATCCAGTATCGCCCATATTGTCATACAAGGACTTGCAACAAATCTGCAGTATCGGAACAAGTCATTCTTTATCTCGCCAGAGTCAAAAGTCTTTCCTTAATCAAAAACAAATCAAATATTAGTTCATTTACTAAATCTTTATATTTGACAGATTTTATGCTGTTTTCCAGTTTGAATGGCCTGATTTTGGCAGGTGCATTCACAGTAAGTCCAGTGGTGTACATTACATAAAAAGTTGTTGTAAAATAAGATATTTAAATGATAATAGTGCATAAATATTTCATATCTTTTAGAAAAGGAGTGTAGGATTGTGTCTGATCCGATTGTTGAAAAGATTTCTGAGCTGAAGAAGAAGCATAATGCCATTATCCTGGCACATAATTATCAGCGTGGTGAGATTCAGGATATTGCAGATTATGTCGGAGATTCTCTGGGTTTGTCTCAGCAGGCTGCAAAGGCGGATGCTGACTTGATTGTCTTTTGCGGTGTTCATTTCATGGCGGAGACTGCTGCAATATTGTCCCCGGATAAGACTGTTATTATGCCGGATGAGCATGCAGGGTGCCCAATGGCGAATATGATCACGGCAAGGGAATTAAGGAAGAAAAAGGAACTTTATCCAAATGCCAGGATCGTGTGTTACGTTAATACTACTGCTGCCGTCAAGGCTGAAAGCGATATATGCTGTACTTCATCGAACGCTGTGAAAATCGTGTCATCCATCCCTGAAGATGAGGAGATATTATTTATCCCTGATAAGAGCCTCGGTGCATATGTTTCATCATGTCTTAATAGAGAGATGATTTACTGGGATGGTTATTGTCCAACTCATCACAGGATACTTGCTGATCAGATAGTTAAGATAAAATCCGAACACCCGGAGGCAGAGGTAGTTGTGCATCCTGAGTGTACGCCTGATGTAATTGCGCTTGCAGACCACGTAGCAAGTACATCCGGTATTTTAAGATATGCAAACAGCAGTAATGCGAAGGAATTCGTTATCGGGACTGAAATAGGGATCTTGCACAGGTTGAGGAAGGAGAGTCCTGATAAGATCTTTATGCCGGTTACACCTCTATCGGATTGTCCCAATATGAAATTAAATACACTGGAGAAAGTGTTGTGGTCACTGGAGGATATTCAGTATGTTATTACAGTACCGGATGAGATAGCGAAAAAGGCCTTATCGGCTATTCAGAAGATGCTGGATTTATCATGACACATATTCTTTAAGATATTTTCCTGTATAGGACTTCTTTAATTTAGCAATTTTCTCAGGTCTGCCGCATCCTAACACATATCCGCCTCCTTTTCCGCCTTCCGGCCCGAGATCGATTATATGGTCTGCGCATTTTAAGACTTCAAGATTATGTTCAATGACAATCACGGAATGTCCGTTATTTATTAACCTCTGGAAACAATCAAGAAGCTTTCTTATGTCGTCAAAATGCAGGCCCGTTGTAGGTTCGTCAAATATGAAAAGTATTTCTTCGTGTTTTCCCTTTGCCATATAAGTTGCCAGTTTTAATCGCTGTGCTTCGCCGCCTGAGAGTGTTGTTGCTGGTTGCCCTAATCTAAGGTATCCCAAACCTGTATCCTCAAGATATTTCAGTCCCTTTTTGATGTGTGATGCCGCCTTAGGTAAACTGCTGTTTACTTCTGATGTCAGCGCATGCTTGTTACGTGTGGAAAAGAATACCATTGCCTCGCTTACGGTCATTTCCAGGACATCATGAATGTTTTTCTCTTTATAACAAACTTCCAGAATATCTTTCCTGAAACGCTTGCCGTGGCATTGGTCACAGGTTACGTATACATCGGCAAGAAACTGCAAATCCACCTTAATGTAACCACAGCCCTCACAATAATCACACCTGCCTCCTTTGACATTAAAAGAAAAAGAGCTTTGGGTATAATTGTGTAATCTTGCCTCCCTGGTGGAAGCAAATATCTTCCTTATAAAATCGAATACCTTTACATAGGTAACCGGATTTGACCTGGGCGTCCTGCCAATAGGTGATTGGTCAACCATGATTACGTCGTCTATGTGTCCATTTATATTCAGGTCATTGTGGTTTCCTATAAAACCATTATAGGTTCCCATTCTTCTTTTAAGGGCGCCATACAGAGTATCCTGGATCAGTGTACTTTTACCGGAACCTGATACACCGGTTACACAGGTAAATACCTTGAGAGGAAAACGTACGTTAATGTTTTTCAGATTGTTTTCTGACGCCCCTATAATTTCAATGTGATTTTGTGTAATTTGTCTTCTTGCCAAAGGCAGTTCAATCTGCTTCTTACCTTTCAAATATTGTCCTGTTAAGGAGCCATTTTTAGAGGGTATTTTCTTTGCATCTCCGGTATAAACCACGCTACCACCGTTTTCACCAGCTCCAGGCCCGATGTCTATGAGATAGTCTGCTGACTTAATCATATCTCTGTCATGCTCGACCACTAAGACTGTGTTCCCTATATCCCTGAGTTGCACCAGTATATCGATAAGACGTTTTGTGTCCCTCGGGTGTAGACCAATACTTGGTTCATCCAGAATATATAATGTATTAACGAGCGATGAGCCGAGTGAAGTGGTCAGATTTACTCTCTGCGCTTCTCCACCGGATAATGTCCTTGTCATTCTGTCCAGTGTCAAATATTCCAATCCAACTTTAACCATGTAACCAAGTCTTTTTTTATCTCCAGTAACAAAAGCCTGGCTATTTCCTCCTCGTATTTTGAGAGCTTTATTTTCTCAAAAAAACTGTGTGTTTCGTCAATAGACATACTGCATATGTCTGATATATTATATTGATTAATCTTCACATTATGGGCAGATGGATTAAGTCTGGTACCGCTACACTCTGAGCATACGGTATAACATCGGTATTTGCTGAGTAATACCCTGACGTGCATCTTATATTTCTTTCCCTCCAACCAGTCGAAGAATTCATTAATACCGGTGAAGTCATCAGTCCCTTCCTCGATTAATTTCAACTGGCTCTTCGTTAATTTATTGAATGGTATATCAAGCGGAATGTTGTAATCTGATGCTGCTGCCTGTAATTCTTCGAGCAGGTTACAATAGGCCGGTGAATTCCAGGGGGCTATTGCACCCTCATTAATGGTTTTTGTTTTGTCAGGTACAACGAGGTTCATATCTATTTCAATAGTGTGGCCGAATCCCTGGCATTTCTGACATGCGCCCAGGGGATTATTAAAGGAAAACAGATGGTGAGTGGGTGTTTTACATTCTATATTACAATTATTACAACAGAAGTGACTGCTGAATGGTATTTCAAGCCATTTTTGAATCATTTATTAAGACAGTCTTAAGCTTCTTTCCTGCAAGTTTCTTTGTAAAAGAACTTGATTCAACAATATTATCTTTTATATCTTTCTTAATTCCATCAGTTAAGAAGAGGATCCTTAGATATCCAAAACCCAGACTGTAAGCTGTCTCAAGGCTATCTATAAGGCGGCCCTTAATCTTCTTCCCCACTACTAACCTGTCTGCTACTCCGGCAACTGACTCATACTTGCGTATGTCAAAGTCTTCAGGTGTGGATGAGATATCTATAATATTATTGTCTGCAAGGATTCTAATTATGCCTCGTTCCCTTAAGGCTGAAACCTGCATGTCACTGGGCATTTTCTTGCTGATCGCAACAGGAAACGCAACAAGAAATCTAGTGTTTTCAGGAAGCGATAGTATGCAGTCTGTGACCTGTATTATTGTATCGTTTCGGACAATCTCTCCACATTTTTGTGCAGTAAGTTTTGCCTATGCGTGCAAAAAGAAGCCGGAGATAATCATTTATTTCGGTTGCAGTTCCGACAGTGGAACGGCGGTTTTTTACGGGATTCTTTTGCTCGATTGCAATTGCAGGAGGTATGCCCTCTATATGATCTACATCCGGTTTGTCCACCCTTTCAAGGAATTGACGGGCGTATGCAGAAAACGATTCCACATATCTCCTCTGGCCTTCAGCATACAGTGTGTCAAAGGCCAGGCTTGATTTACCTGAACCACTGACACCGGTTATTACGACCAGTTTACGTAACGGGATTTCTATATTGATATTCTTTAAATTATGTACCCTGATGCCACGGGCAACTATTGATTTCTTCATGTGTGTTTATTGTTTATTTCAGATATGCGCTTAATGCTTCTTGCCAGGGCCTCATTCGCATTCCGGTACTTGTGGTGAGCTTTTGACAGTTCAGAGTTGAATTAAGAGGGTACTTTTGC
>CAXGMX010000050.1:0-11337 GCA_964010955.1 uncultured bacterium | reverse complement strand
AAAGGCTTCATTTAATCATTACTGATCTGAGGGTGTCCAAAGTGGGCAGATTGGAATTCTTAAAGCAGGTGAAGTCAATGGATCCTGAGCTTCCTGTGGTTGTTGTAACCGGGGATGACTCCATTGAGACAGCGGTTGAATCGATGAAGGAAGGCGCGTTTGATTACATTACAAAACCATTTGAAGATGGTACGCTTTCTGTCGCAGTGGAAAAAGCCCTGAAAATGAGATCTTTGACAATGGAAAATAGGTATCTTCGAAAGGAGTTAGAGTCGCATTATAATTTTGGGAATATCATTGGTAATTCACCTAAAATATTAGAAGTGCTTTTGTTAGCTGGAGATGTTTCCAGAACGGATTCTACTGTATTTATCTATGGAGAGAGTGGTACGGGGAAAGAGCTTGTAGCAAGGGCCATTCATTTTAATAGTTTAAGGAAGAGCGGTCCATTAGTTACGATCAACTGTGCTGCGTTGCCTGAGAATTTATTAGAGAGTGAATTGTTTGGTTATGAAAAGGGTGCCTTTACGGGTGCTGAGAAATGCAAGAAAGGCCGTTTTGAGTTGGCTAACGTAGGCACTCTGTTTCTTGACGAAATATCGGAAATGAATCCCATTGTTCAAGCCAAAGTATTAAGAGTTGTTGAAGAAAGAGAACTGGAGCGGCTTGGAGGGTCGGAAACAATTAAAGTTGATGTAAGGATTATATGTGCCAGTAATAAAAAATCTTGAAGAGTATGTTATGAAAGGTCAATTCCGGGAGGATTTATATTATCGCGTAAATGTGTTTCCCATAAATATACCTCCACTCAGGGCAAGGCCTGAGGATATTTTGCCATTAGCAAGGGACTTTGTTGAAGAATTTTCTGCTAAAATGGGTAAATTATCGTTAAAAATGACAAAGAAAGTAGAAAAGATACTTGTTTCAAGCAGGTGGGAGGGCAATGTGAGGGAGTTGAGAAATTGCCTGGAAAGAGCCGTTATCCTGAGTAAGGGTGACTTGATATCAGAAGAACATCTTCCGTTGGCTTTAGTTAGAGATTCTATGTCAGGCTATGAGAATGGTAAAGGGAATGTATTAAAGATGGTGGATTTTAATTTGCCTCCAGAAGGAATTTCAATAGATGAATTGGAAAAGCATCTTGTTTTGCAGGCGCTGAAAAAGAGTAAAAACAATAAAACTAAGGCGGCTAAGCTGCTGGGTCTCAGCAGGGGAACATTCAGGTATAGATTGGAAAAATACGATAATAACTAAATTTAGTGAAATCGTAATAAAAAAATTGACATTTAATTTGTTTTTTGATAGATTACTGGCAGTTGCTATGGCCACATTGGTTTTTTGAGCCAGTTTTTTGGTGCCGTTTGGAATGTACTTTCGAAGGTTGTTAATCAAGGCTTTCGTGCTAAATGGCTTACGTCAAATGTATAAGGTATGTAGTGTATTTGGCACGTGATATGCTCAAACTGATTACACTACGTGTTATATTGTTAAAAGAGAATGGAAGGGGGTGAAGAGGTGTATTCATTAAGACGTTACATTAGCAAAGCTTTGTTTTTTGGTGCCTTTTTTTGTGTGGTTTTGTTCTTGGGTAGTCAGATGAATTTTGCAGTAGCAGAGGGTGGAAAAGAATGCCCAAAGAAAGAGAATGAAAATTTGTATTGGTGCACAGTGTGTAAAGAGATTTTCACCTGGAATGAATGTGGTAATCTGAAATACATCTGGGATACCGAGAAGCACAAGGCGGGTGAAGCGGTTGCTACGCATAAAATGGAAAGGTCTTGGTCATGTTTAAGGAAAAGATATAAGTGCGTAAACGATAAATGTGATAATTCTAAGGGTTGCTATGCTTTTAACATTGGCTTTTGCGAATTGTGCAATGATGACTTGACAGCTAATATGACTAGAGCAAAGCTTGACTTCAAGTGTACAAAATGTGGTAAGGAGTTTACCGAACCGGGAGCAGGGTTTGAGATTGATCATAAGAAGGAATATGCGGAGCATTTATTGACTTTCGGTAAATGTGCTGATTGTGGAGGAGATCTTGACACACTTTGTAGGGAGTCAGGAAATTGTCCACATATTCCAGATTTTTAGTAATGTTAGAATTTTATAATTTTATGTTTTGGAGGTGAAGAATGAAGAAAAAGGCTTGGTTATTAGGTTTCTTGGGTGCTGGAGTGTTGAGCTTAGCATTGGCTCAAAGCGCCGGTGCCGGCTTCATACAGGGTACAAGGGTGAGGACAGATAGTCCTTCTCCGTTCCACGTGTCTGTTTCGCCTGATGGCGGGACGTTGGCTATAGCCAACCAGTCAGGCCATAGCGTGACGTTTGTTGATGCGAGGTCTAAAAAGGTGACCGGAGAGGTTCCTGTTCAGGTTCAACCTGAATCGTCTGTGTTTTCACATGACGGACGTACTTTGTATGTTTGTAATGCAGAGAGTGACAATGTATCAGTTATTGATGTAGGCAACAAGGCAGTTGTTAAAACAATAAAAACTGGTGACTGGCCTTGTAGTATTAAACTGTCGAAAGACGGGTCAAAGGCCTATGTAACTTGTTCCGGTAGTATGTGGAATTCGGTTGATATCATTGACACTGCGATGAATAGCAAAATCGGTGAGATCAGGACAACTTATTACGGCCCAAGGGATATAGCTATTTCCCCTGACGGGAAAACAGCGGCTGTCGCCCTTGACACAACAGGTAAGATCAACAGGGGTATTGACTTCGTAGACCTTGCATCAGGAAGGGTTATTGAGCACAGAAATATATATCAGAGTGCAAACCTGAGAGGCATAGAGTATACGCCTGATGGAGCATATGTACTTGTTACAATGGAACAGCCAAAGAACTGGCTGCCTGTATGTGAAGCAGAGAATGCACAGATATTCTCAAACAACCTTGCTGTTGTAGAGACTAAGCCTGGTGGAAAGGTTGCATGCATGCCTCTGGATGAGCACAACAATTATGATGGTAATCCTTATGGATTAGCAGTTAGTGCAGACGGAAAGTATGTTTATATAGGTATTAGGAGTATGCACAGGGTAACTGTCCTTGATCTGGAAAAGTTGCTTGCTATCGTTTCTTCAAGCACTCAGGAAGAGCTTGATGACATGAAGAATGACCTGACTTTGATGGTTGATTATCTGGTAAAAAGGGTAAATGTAGGCCTCGGCCCAAGTTCAGTTGCTCTTTCACCGGATGGTAAGACTTGCTATGCTGCAAACTATTTCACAAATGATTTGTCAATTATTCAGACAGGTGATGACCCTCAGGTTACGGCAACAGTACAGACAGGTGTTGTGTGGGAGCCACTTCCAAGGGGAGAACCGACGACAGTCCCTGAGGTGCATTACAGGGTAAAACACTCTCCATACAAGAGTGAATTGGTCAGATATGGACAGTTCCAGTTTAATGAAGCATCATGGACACTGCAGGGTGAGTATTCATGTGCAAGCTGCCACTATGAAAGAGGTCAGACAACAGGCTTGATCTGGGATCTTGGTGATGAAGGATGGGGCAGTTGGAAGAACACAAAGTATATCCGAGGCGGAAGATATCTTCCTCCATTCAGGCATGAAGGATTCACAGGTCATCCTGATGAAATCGTAGGAGCTGCTTCATCGATCGACAGGGTATGCGGACGTGACCCTGGATTTGTGTTCAGAAGTGAGAATTTTTCACCTGAGAGATTAGAGGCCTTGATTGCTTACATCAGGTCATTGGAGTTCACAGGAAGTCCTTTCAGGAATGAAGATGGTTCATTAACAGAAGCACAGAAGAGAGGCTGGAAAGTATTCAGCGATCCTAAGGTTGGATGTATTGAGTGCCATCCTGGCGATCCAAAGAACCCAAGAGCCTTATTCAGTGATGCGCAGACTCATGACGTTGGAACAGGTAGAATTGGTGCGGATGGATTCAGGACAACTCCTGGAGCTGTGTTTAACACAACAGTTCTTGAGACCGGTGTTGATCCTTATGGTGAAGAGTACGATGTTCCAATTATCGGACTTGATCTTGTAAAAGAGTTTGATACGCCTACATTGAGAGATATTTACGCTTCAGGTACATATTTCCATGATGGCAGTGCTCAGACGTTGATGGCTACAATAGACAATACAGCTACTACACAGGATATGCATGGGGTTACATCACATCTGAGTAATCAAGAGTTGCAGGATCTGGTTGAGTTTATGAAGGCTTTATAAGAAGTTCTTTTTAGGGAAATAGTCTCCAGTCAATTGCTGGAGGCTATTCTCTATGAAAACTTTCGTTGTCTTAAATTTGTGTTTAATTAACATTAAAAAGGAAAGGAGTAAACCAACTTATGAAGAAGGGATTTTTAAAGTCAATGGCATTGGTTGGTGTTGTTGCAATATGGGGGCTTTTTAGCAGCGCTGACTGTCAGGCGCAGGTTATGACTGGTGGTCCAAAGCCTGGTGAAGCTATTTGGGCGGATTACTGGGGTATGTCAAAGCAGATTCAGGGAAACGTTGAATCAGTTGTTTTTACCCAGTCAAAGCCTACACTAGCAGGCGACCCGTATCATCAATACCCGAATTACGTATCTAATGATAGCAGGATTGTGTCTTACAACATGAAGTCAAGGAGCCTGAAGGTGCTTACAAAAGATTTCCAGAGCGCTTATGATCCTTGCCTTAATTGGGATTGTTCAAAGGTTGCATTTGCAGGTGTTCACAAAAATGGTGGTGGCAGTCAGTTATGGGAGATGAATATTGATGGTTCAGGCTTAAGGCAGTTGACTGATGCGCCTGGTACATTCAGAAGCCCTCTCTACTATGCAGCCGGTGCTATTGAGGAAGGTGAAGGCAGGGTTATATCAAGGGCCAGGTATTTTGAAGGTGACTGGGAACCTCGTGGTACAGTTCCCAAGATGGGCTTCCTGATGTGTATTTATTCTCCGGATGGTTCAATAGATGAATTTGGCAGACCATTCGCTTTTGACATATACAGGCTTGATCCGCAGGGTGGAAAGTCAATGGATCGTATCTGCGGTCACTTATTAGTAGGTATCGATATGCCAAATGTTGATACTGTTATTGACCAGATCACTTACAATGTAAGTTCAAATTTTGATCCTACACTGACTCGTGATGGAAACATTTTGTACAGCAGT
Source organism: uncultured bacterium (assembly GCA_964010955.1). Classification (GTDB taxonomy): domain Bacteria; phylum Planctomycetota; class Brocadiia; order Brocadiales; family Scalinduaceae; genus Scalindua. The sequence goes on along the minus strand of CAXGMX010000050.1, from coordinate 6,200 downwards.
ACACAGGCAAATGGTACTCATAATAATTCTAATGGCAGCACATGCATCTTAGTTAACAACTGGACTGGCGCTTACCCAAGACATATCTATGGTAACGAGGTTAGCGAGCAGCCTGATGCACCTAAGGTTTCGGCAAAAGAGAGTTCAGATGGCTACCTGTATTATATTGAGGCATTAGACAGCAACTCAGGTATAGGTAATCTTGCAAGAGTTAGCTGGACTACTCCTCATGCTAAGACGCAATCCAGGTTGAGCAATGATGGCAGACTCTACAGAAGTCCTCATCCATTGCCGGATGGCCGTATAATGGTTTCTTCTGCTGAAAGACGTGACTTTGGTATACACTGGTTCAGCGCTGAAAAGGGTACAGTTTCTGAGTTAGTTTATGATGATCCGGAGTGGAATGATCATCAGCCTCAGCCTGTTTATCCACGTTACAAACCAAGATGGATAAATGCATTTGTTGCAGGAGACAGTTTTGGTGTTACAACAGTGACCTATCAGCCGTTTGACCAGGTTAAGGTTGAAGGATATCCTCACTCATGGAGTACAACTATATGCTTTGATACAACATTGACAAATCTTCCGATTGGCCCTTATCCACATCAGAGAGCTAAGGAAGTTGGACATGGTGATATAAAGGCTATAAGGGTACTTAATGCAGTAACGACTAATGAGCCGGATGCCAACAGGTATGTACAGGGTGCCGGTAGCCATCTTCTTGGTGGTGCGAAATCAAGCTCTAACTCAGGTACATCTTTCTCACAAAGACGTATGTTTGGTTATCAGTATGTTGAGGATGATGGTTCTGTTGTAAGTTCACATCCAGGTGATGAGCCTTACTGCACACAGATACTGGATGACAGAGGAATGGCAGTACAGACGCAACTGGCATGGGCATATGTAAGGCCTTATGGTGGAAGAATTTGTACAGGCTGTCACTGGGGTTCTTATGATAAGAAGGGTTATCTGAACATCCATACCAAAGCACTTTACAACTGGTGGTACAGCGATTTAAGCCATTATGACTCTCCATTTATGTGGGAACACTTAAGAGTTGACAAAAATGGTAAATATGCTGGAGTAAAACATGGCGACAGCGTTATGGTGCCGGCAGACGTTTATTATGGTGGTGCTTCAGGTACTACTTCTGCGACAGTTGAAGGTCTTTATATCGACAAACTGAGAACAGTTGACTTCAGGAGAGATATACAGCCTATCATTGATGCTAAGTGTGCGTCCTGTCATGGTGCAACGCAGACTCCTAATCTGAGTGGTAGCACAGATCTGGTATCTGTTAATGGCGTTGCTGCATTCAGCAGATCATATAACAGTCTTTTGGCTCCACAGAGAGGACGGGATACTAACATTGGTGGAAGGTATGTTAACCCGAGTGCTGCTATAAACAGTCTTCTTATATGGCGTTTGTATGAAGAAGAATTGTCACAGTTTGCATCAAGGGCTAATCCTCTGCCGGTTGAAGGTAGGATTATGCATAATAAGCTTTTGACACCAGAAGAAAGATTCTTGTTTGTTGAATGGGTAGATTTGGGTGCTCAGTGGGATAACATTCAGGGCCCAGACCCTTATCCAGGATATAGAGGCAGATAAGGATTGTAGTATTTTAGAATTCTTGATGCTCAGTTTAGAGCATTTATTAACACAAAGCTGGCATAGCAGGGGTTTGAAAGCTATGCCAGCTTTTTTATTTAATTTTATCTCAAAATCCACTTGACAAGTAATCTGTTATAAGTATAATTCACCAACCGTAACGAAGGGAGGTGATATTTACTACATATTTACTCTAAAACGTTGATACACATGGTGTTTATGTTTGCGAGTAAACTATATCATTAACTTGTGAGTGGGAAAAAATCAGATATAGTATTTGTAGTATTTTTCTAAATATGTTTGAATTTCTATGAAGAAGTTGTTGTGGTTTTACGGGAGTTCTTATTAGACCTTATTTGGATTGGTATCTTTAGTCTAAAGAAGAAAGGAGAACAGAGAAGAATGGTTCATTCAGTAAGAGGCTATTTACTAATGCTGGCTGTTATTGCCGGCTGTGCGATTTTGCCGATGAATTTCTGCAAAACTGCAAATGCAGATGAAGCTGCCCCAACGTTTCAGGATGTAGCATCATCGATTTATGGACAGGCTGTTGGTGATGACGATTCAGGTGAGAATTTCGTCTTCGGATTAACAGCAAGATACACAGGGCCTGATAGGACGATGCCAGGTGAAGGTAAGTTTAGGAATATATTTTATTTCTTACCGGTAACTGCTATGTACTATGACCCAGCTCACTACTATGTTTCAACTCAGAAGGTCGAAGGTGTATTTAAGAATGATGAGTGTGTATTGTGTCATACAATTCAAACTCCACGACCCGTTATTGACTGGAAATTGAGTAAGCACTCAAAGGTTGGAAAGACGGATGCGATGGACAAGGAGCAGGTTGTCGGATGTGATGCCTGTCATGGTTCAAACCATCAGGAATTGAGGATGCCTGACCACGGAGTATGTGGCACCTGTCATCCAAAAGAAAGAGACCAGCACAGAACAGGTGGTTTAGGTTCTCATGCTCATGCATGGCATATCGAAGTTAATGAGTTTGCATGGCAGATTGGTAAACCTGGCGAAGAAGTTGCCGGTTGTGCGCAGTGTCATGGTATCATATCAAACAGATGTGATGGTTGTCACACAAGACACGAGTTTAAACCGTCAGAAGCAAGAAAGCCTGAAACATGTGGTATCTGTCATATGGGTGTTGACCATGCTGAGTGGGAGTTCTGGAATAACTCTTATCATGGTAAGATTTACGCGATGGAAGGTGACCAATGGGATTGGGATCAGAAGATGAATCCTAAGAATTACCGTGCGCCGACCTGTGCGTACTGTCATATGGGTGAAGATGGTAACCACAACACACAGAACATGCAAACTGTTTACAACCACATGGGTATGTTCCAGGTTAATAGAGGTGCTCCAAGATATAAGGCTAAGAGAGACGCCTGGATCAAGAAGTGTCAGGGATGCCACTCTCCTAGGTTTGCAGCAGAGCAATTGTACGCTATGGATGAGCAGATAAATATCAGCTTTACAAAATGGCGTGAAGCAGTTGCCATTCTTGTTGGATTGTATCTGGAAGGACTGTTCGATCCTATGCCGGCTGACCTTGCTCCTGACTGGACAGGTGGTCACACGATGAATCTGTTACCAGGTGGTCAACCAAGATTTTATAACGTGTCAAAAATAGAGAGGCTTGCTGTTGAGATGATTGTTTACCAGGTAACTGCTGTATACAAAGCAGCAGCTCACTTCTCAATTGATGATGTTTCTTACAATGCCGGTGCTTTCCCAATGGACAGGCAGCTTATTGAGATCAAGGATGAAGCTTCCAAGTTGAGAAGAATTTCTACTCTTGAGAAAGAGGTCGGTATAGAACATGTAGCATATGATTTCTGGAAGCATGGAGAATATACAGATCTGCTTACCGGTTATAAGAGGCAGGAGGGTGATGTACTATCTAAAGACGAGTGTAAACATGGTGATCATCCTTGCTTTGACGAACCAGAGCATTGATTTCTTAAAAGTAGCATGATAGTTTTTAGAAGGGTAGCACAGGGTTTCTAAACTGTGCTACCCTTTTTTGTGTTTAGAGAGAGAGAAAATTATGAAAACATTAAAAACCGGTGAATTAAAACTAAACGAAGTGTTCTATGGGCAGAGTATTCCAGGTAAGAGTGGACACTTTGGGAAATATGGCGGAAAATTCGTACCGGAAACATTAATGCCGGCCCTGGAACAACTTGAGAAGGAATATCTTAAGGCGAAGGAGGATCCGAAGTTTAATGATGAATTAAAATATTATTTAAAAGAATATGTAGGAAGGCCATCTCCTCTATATTTCGCAAAAAGGTTAACAGAGAAATTAAATGGTGCAAAAATTTATCTTAAGAGAGAGGATTTAAATCATACAGGTGCTCACAAGATTAATAATACTTTAGGGCAGGTATTGCTTGCTATTAGAATGGGCAAGGAAAGAATTATTGCTGAGACCGGTGCAGGGCAACACGGTGTTGCTACTGCTACTGCGGCTGCAATGTTTGGTATGAAGTGTGATGTTTATATGGGAGAAGAAGATATACGGCGACAATCCTTAAATGTGTTTAAAATGAAATTACTGGGAGCAAATGTGATTCCTGTAAAGACCGGCTCTAAAACACTTAAAGATGCAACTAATGAGGCGCTTAGAGACTGGATGTCTTCAGTAATGAATACGCATTACATAATAGGTTCTGTGGTAGGTCCGCATCCATATCCAATGATGGTCAGGGATTTCCAGATAATAATTGGACAGGAGGTAAAAGAGCAGATCCAGAAGGCAGAAGGGAGATTACCGGATTATATCATAGCATGCGTTGGGGGTGGTAGTAATGCAATAGGTGTTTTTTATCCTTTCATTGAGGATAAAGATGTTAAACTAATTGGTGTAGAGGCGGGAGGCCTGGGCTTTGATGTGGGACAACATGCTGCTTCACTTTCCAGAGGTGAAAAAGGGGTGCTTCACGGCAGCTTGAGTTATGTGTTGCAGGATGACGACGGCCAGACATCTCAAGTTCATTCAATCTCAGCAGGTCTGGATTATCCGGGAGTTGGGCCTGAACATAGCTATTTAAAGGATACAGGAAGGGCTGAATATGTTTCAGTTACTGATGACGAAGCTGTAGATGCTTTCAATCTATGTACACGTCTGGAAGGAATAATTCCCGCTCTTGAAGCTTCTCATGCAATAGCATACACTGTTAAATTTGCACCAACGATTGATAAAGATAAAATTATTGTAATAAACCTTTCCGGTAGTGGAGATAAAGATTCTTTTGAGGTTGCCGAAAAGATGGGAATAGATTTGTAACTAGTGATAAGAGGAAAATGATTTAAGTGAATAGGATTGATGCCAAGTTTAAGGAATTAAAAGATAGAAATGAGCCTGCATTTATCCCGTTTATAACAGCGGGAGATCCTAGTCTGGAAGCAACAAGGGAATTGATTGTAGAATTCGACAGAAGAGGATCAGATATGATAGAATTAGGCATACCGTTTTCTGATCCAATAGCGGATGGACCCGTGATTCAATCGTCTTATTACAGAGCGCTTTCCGGAGGGGTTAAACTTTCAGACATCTTAGAGCTTGTAAAAGATGTTCGCAAAAAATCAGAAATTCCTATTGTGTCTATGATTTCACAAAGTATTCTTTTTAAGAATGGTTGCGATAATTTTGTTAGAAGTGCAGTTAAAGCAGGATTTGATGGTGCTACAATTCCAGATCTTCCTGTTGAAGAAGCTGAAGAAATAATGGAAGCCGGCAGGAAAGAGGGGTTTAAGATAATATGCTTTATTGCACCAACTACTACAAGTGACCGAATGGAATTAATTGTCAAAAAGTCTCAAGGTTTTCTGTATTATATATCTGTTGTTGGTATTACAGGGGTAAGAAGTGAATTACCAGCTGATATAACTGAAAATATCCAAAATATAAAGAGATCAACAAGCCTGCCGGTTGCCATGGGATTTGGGATTTCTACTCCTGATCAGGCTAGGGCGGCTGGAAAGATTGCAGACGGTGTAATCGTAGGAAGTGCGATTATGAGAGAGATAGAAAAATTCAGTAATCAGGATGACAAAATATTGATTAATAATGTCGGGAAATTTGTTTGTGAACTGGTAAAAAGTGCGAAAAATCAAAATTAATAGTTAAGGCCTTGGTCTCAGATAGATAGTTATGGTTCAAATTCGACAGGACTATAAGATCTTCTAATTTTGGTAGTTATGTGAAGAAGCATATGAATACTTCTTATTTCTTGACGGAAAACTGACATTTCGAGTATAACGGCAAAGGAGCGCTAGGATCAGTAGAATAATTGTAAGCTATTTGAATATTATAGTTTATGTAATATAGAGGCTAGATTTCGGCATTTAGCTTGCTAAGTTCTCTGCCTCGAATAAATTTGCAGTTTGTTAGTTAATTACGTTTGGTATTTTTAACAAAAATGGAGGTTCTTAAGGGGCTCTGAAGAAGGTAAAAGCAGTAATTTCATATTGATACATTACGTCAGAAAAAAGTTTTCATTTGTTTGTATTTTTAGCAAGTTTTATTGACATATTTTAGAAAATTATATAATCCACACTTCAATAAA
>CAXGMX010000049.1:0-11354 GCA_964010955.1 uncultured bacterium | reverse complement strand
ACGCCACGTATTTTAGTTTACAACAATAGCAGATACGTCACTAAGAACATCCATAAAAAAAGACCCTTGCCGTCCTCGCTATTGATAGTACAAGGGCTTAATAGTACAAGGGCTTATATATACTTCATTCTAAACTTATTGTAATGTAGTAGCTTAACCATAACAGACCCATATATTACAATTATTCAATTTTGTAACTACGGTACATACCTCTCTGTCACACTACCGACAAGGCAGGATGGTAGCATCATGGACTGTCGCTGTCAACATGCTATATATGCTTGTATATAAACTTCCAGATCATAGGGAAAAGTTTGATGCAATCTTCAGGACTTGGTCCGTTGGCATGGATGATAAAAAAGTCTGATTTTAGAGGTACGCAGGTAGAAATAGTGTTTAAAGGACCAATATAGAGAGGTCTAATATTTTGAAATCTGGATGTCCATATGTTGGTAAAGGATATAATCTATCTCTTTGTTTTATAAAGAGATAACTTGGTTTCGCACAAAATTAACTGGACAAAAAAGACAACATTTTTTACCATTTTCATTAATTTGTTTTTTGAGCCTTTATAGATTCTGTTCAGTTAACTACAAAACCTATCTCTGATTTTGATCCTTCATTATATATCAGGTTCTATTCGGAAGAATAACAGCATTTTATGTAGACTCGGATTAGAGAGATAAATGAGTCCTCTACCCATTTCTACCTAACCATGTTGGACATGACACCTCTTCGACGATTATATTAAAGGGTTTCCTATATACCGCATCAAGACTTAGATCGTTCAGGGTGTAGTTCGAGGCTATGTATTTCAAGATATTTACCTTTGACATTACGTATGAATGTTATAGAATTATACATTATTTATTTTTGAAGAAGGTATCTTCTTTTGCTGTCCTTAACAGCATAATAACTATTAGCGAAATACAGACATTATGAATGCATTATTAATATATCCTGAATTTCCAGATACATTCTGGAGCTTCAAACACGCACTTAAGTTCATACGCAAAAAAGCCACCTTTCCCCACTTGGCCTGCTGACAGTCGCCGCAATGCTGCCGGCAGAATGGGCTAAACGCCTGGTAGATGCCAATACAACAAAACTCACGGATAAAGATTTGAAATGGCGGATTACGCATTTTCAGCAGCATGGTCGTTCAAGCAAAAATCTGCTACGTCAACTCATTAAACGATGTAAAGAAGCAGGCGTTAAGATTGTTGCCGGAGGTCCGTTGTTTACGAGTGAACATGAACAATTCAAGGATATCGATCACCTTGTACTCAATGAGGCGGAGATAACCTTGCCACTATTTCTGGAAGATCTGAAAAACGGTTGCGCCAAGCCGGTATATAAAACACATGAGTTTGCTGATATTCGAGAAACTCCTGCCCCCCTATGGAATCTTGTCAATATGAGTAAGTATGCATCGATGGTTACACAGTACACCCGTGGTTGTCCATACCAATGCGAGTTTTGTGATGTAACTGAGTTGTTCGGCCGCCGCACACGCACTAAGACTACCGAACAGATTACTGCCGAGCTGGATACTTTCTATAATTTGGGTTGGCGTGGAAACGTATTCTTCGTTGATGATAATCTCATCGGGAACAAAAAAAGCCTCAAGCAGGAACTGCTGCCGGAATTAATTAAATGGCAGAAGAATCATGAATCGATAACGTTTAACACTGAAGTCTCCATAAACCTGGCCAGTGACGAGCCATTAATGCAGATGATGTCCGATGCAGGGTTTAACACAGTCTTTGTCGGGATCGAAACACCTGACCCGGTCAGCCTGGCCGAATGCGGCAAAAAACAGAACAAAGACCGTGACTTAGCCGAAGACGTACGGCGTATTCAGCGAGCGGGAATACAGGTACAGGCTGGCTTCATTGTCGGCTTTGATAACGATACACCAACTATTTTCCAACGACAGATTGATTTTATCCAGAAAACAGGGATCGTAACGGCAATGGTAGGCCTGCTTCAGGCTCCATCTGGAACGAGACTGTACGAACGCCTGAAAAAAGAGGGCCGACTGCTTGGACGAATGTCAGGAGATAACGTAGACGGCACAACAAATATTATCCCTAACATGGATCCTGAAATCTTTCGTGAAGGATATAAAAGAATTTTAAGACACATTTATTCCCCTGAAAATTATTATAAGCGTATTAAGACACTGTTCCGGGAATATAAGGCGCCAAAGATTAAGGGTAAAATTACATTAGATCATATCCTGGGGTTGATTACTTCCATATACCACCTTGGTATTCTGGGTAAGGAACGCGGCCAATTCTGGCACCTCTTGTTCTGGACGACTCTTCATCGTCGCGAATTATTTCCACTGGCCGTTACACTTGCAGTTTATGGCCACCATTTTCGCAAGGTCAGCGAACTACACATTCTTTGAATAACAGATAGTAAGAAAACCAGACGTCTGCACAAATATTTAACTCCTGCTTTATCATTACAATTCCATAGCGAGACCTCATACAACAACGTTACTCTCTTAAACTTCTTGTCCCCGACAGAACAGCTTTCAGGCTATTTGTCGGGCTGGCGAACTGATCTGTCAGGCGGATAGGCGCTTTTAACTTTTCCTGATACTGGTTTTTGTTTGACTCTATAAAATACGTGTGCTAATATTTTTGAATTGATTGTCGCAATAACTTTATGCAACAAAAGAACTTGTAATATATTTTAAATAGAAATATTCTTATGAAGATCGCGTATTTTGATTGTTTCTCCGGCGCCAGTGGTGATATGATTCTGGGATCACTGATAGATGCTGGATTTAACCGGGAAAAGCTTACCGAAGAACTACAAAAAACTTGGCATAAGCAACTATGAACTTGATTCGAAGAAAGTGCTTCGGTCTGAAATTACGGGAACGAAGTTTGACGTATTAATCAAAGAAGACAAAATAGACAATGAACATAATAGGAAGAGAACCCTCAAGAATATATCCGGGATTATTAACAAAAGTACGCTGGGAGAGGGTGTAAAAAGAGACAGCATCAAAATCTTTGAAAACCTGGCAAAGGCAGAAGCAAAGGTGCATAACACTTCTCCGGAAGAAGTTCATTTTCACGAAGTTGGCGCAGTCGATTCAATTATAGATATAGTAGGAGCCGTAATTGCCATCCATGACCTTAAGATTGAAAAGATATACTTTTCACCGATACGGACTGGTACCGGGTTTGTAAAATGCAATCACGGACAGTTTCCAATCCCTGCACCGGCAACTGTGGAACTATTAAAGGGACATCACGTGATAGGTACGAACATACAACGTGAGCTTACAACTCCTACCGGAGCTGCTATTTTAACCACATTAGGCATAAACGTAGAAATATGCCCGGAGATTTCACTGTTACAAACCGGATATGGTGCCGGCAGTTATGAAATTCCACAGATTCCAAATCTCTTGAGGGTAATGATCGGTGAAACAATCACAGTGAGTGAACAAGATGAAGTTTGGATGGTAGAGACAAACATTGATGATATGCCCGGAGAACATTTTGGTTACTTACTGGAAAAGATATTAGATGCTGGAGCGCTGGATGGATATATAACACCGGTGCAAATGAAGAAATCTCGCCCCGGAACCCTCATCAGCATTATTGTAGATGATGTGCACCTGTCAAAAGTGGAGAGAATAATATTCGACCAATCTACAACATTTGGTATCAGAAAGTACAAGGTAAACCGTAAGAAGTTATACAGGAAATTTGTTGACGTAAAAACTGAATATGGCATGATTAAAGTCAAGATAGGCACGCTTAACGGATGCATTAAAAATATCACACCCGAGCATGAGAATTGCAGAAAGATTGCAGATAAAAAAGGGCTCCCGTTAAAACTGATATATAATGCGGCCATGAATGCTGCTCAGTCTATCGAAGAACTAAGCTAAGATTTCACAAAGTTCATAAAGACAGGCGATTAAAATTACTATCAAGTTTTTTCCTGTTTGCGTCATCCTGTGATGTCATACAGGCAGGCTGAAAGGAGCTAATTTATTATGAAACATGTAATATCTGTCCTGGTTGAGAACAAGGTCGGTGTACTGTCACGCATCACTGGTTTATTCAGTGGTCGGGGGTTTAATATTGAAAGCCTGGCCGTTGGAGAAACTGAAAACGTAGATATATCCAGAATGACTATAGTCGTTAGCGGTGATGATTCAATACTTGAACAGGTTCGAAAACAATTGGGTAAAGTTGTAGATACAATCAAAGTAACAGATTATACGGGAACTGATTATGTTGAACGAAACCTGATACTTATCAAGGTAAGTGCACTTCCCGGGAAAAGAAATGAAATCATAGAGCTGGTAGATGTCTTTAGAGGAAAAATAATTGACGTTGGACAAAAAGACATGATCGTCGAAATATCAGGCCCTGAAGACAGGCTTGAAGCAGTAATAAATCTGCTTCGGCCATTCGGCATAAAGGAGGTTGCGCGTACCGGCAGGATTGCCATGAACCGCGGACCGAAATAGGATTACTTGATACAGTGTGCAGAGAAAACCGAGACAATCCCGACAATGATTAATTATAAAAAGATTTTAATCAAAAACGGAAATGTTTTTGATATCGCAAATAAAAAGGCAGGAGTGTTTGATGTTTTGATTGATAGCTCCAGAATTAAAAAGATTAGTAAGAACATTGATGATAAAAATGCTCTGGTCATAGATGCTAAAGATAAATTAGTAGTTCCCGGCCTTGTAGATGTACACGTTCATCTCCGGCAGCCGGGGCAAGAGTATAAGGAAGATATTTATACCGGTTCGCGGGCAGCAGCAGCAGGCGGTTTTACTACTGTGGTAGCAGAGCCAAACACGTGTCCTCCGATTGATACTCCATCACGCCTTATTCAGCTTTTAAAAATTGCTAAAAAAGAGAGCATAGTTAATTATTATTCAAAATCAGCTACTACGGCGGGGTTGAATGGATATAGATTAGTTGATGTTGAAAACTTAAAATTTGCCGGAGCCAGGGCAATCTCTGATGATGGACACCCTGTCGCCGGAGATAGATTAATGTTTAATGCGCTTAAAAAGGGAAGAGAGTACGATATTTTAGTTAATCCACATTGTGAAGAATCTGATCTATACCGCAGGAGACAAAAAGAGAAAAGCAAACGAAAATCTCCTGATATTATTGCGAATCCACCGTATACGGCTGAAGGCCGTTTTGTTATGCGTGATATTGAGTTGGCAGAAAAGGCTGGGGCAAGAATACACATTTCACATGTCAGTCTTGCTCAATCTGTGAATGAAATTGCCAAGGCAAAAGAACGAGGCGTGAATGTAACCGCAGAGGCAACACCACATCATCTTTTGTTAAGTGAGGAAGCAGTAAAGGAAATTGGCACTAATGCTAAAGTTAACCCTCCGTTAAGGTCAAAAGAGGATGTTGAGGCGGTAAGGCGTGGATTAGCAGATGGTACTATTGATATTATTGCGAGCGACCACGCACCACATTCAGTAAAAGAGAAGAGTTTGCCTTATAACAAAGCTCCTTTCGGACTTATCGGCCTGGAAACAACTTTAGGCCTGGTATTAACATACCTGGTTCGTCCGGGTATTTTAACACTACAACAGGCAATTGAGAAAATGACTATTTTGCCGGCTAAAATTTTTGGATTAGATAAATTTGGTGTTGGCTGTTTAACACCAGGGACTAAAGCTGACATAACGGTAATTGATATGAAAAAAAATGGAAAGTTGATGTAGATAAATTTTTTTCGAAAGCAAGAAACTGCCCATTTAACGGTTGGAAGCTTCAAGGCAAAGCAATACTAACGATAGCCGGAAGCAAGATTGTTATGAAGGATGGTAAAATAATAGAGAACAGTTGAATTAATTCGCAAAAAAAGAAGTTACTACTTCAATTATAGAAAGGAATAACATGACAAAGATCTATACTGATAAAGATGCTAATCTCAAAACACTGAAAGGTAAAAATATTTCAATAATCGGCTATGGCAGCCAGGGGCACGCTCATGCGCAGAACCTTCGCGACAGCGGCCTTAAGGTTATAGTCGGGCAGAGGAAGGGCTCTCCAAATTACAATTTAGCAGTTAAGCACGGTTTTAAACCTGTGTCCGCCGATAAGGCAACACAACAGGGTGATCTTATTTCATTACTGATACCTGACGAAGTACAGGCAGGTGTTTATGAAAAGGAGGTTAAGCCTCATTTGAAAAAAGGCAAAACACTTCTATTCTCTCACGGCTTCAATATCCATTTTGGCCAGATTGTTCCCCCAAAAGATGTTGACGTAATCATGGTTGCCCCGAAGGGACCGGGACACCTGGTAAGAAGTGAATATGTTAAAGGCGGAGGTGTGCCGTGTTTAATGGCCATCCAGCAAAATCCTTCAAAGAAGGCAGAAAATATTGCCCTGGCGTATGCAAGTGGTATTGGGGGTGGAAGAGGAGGTGTTCTGGAAACAACCTTTGCAGAGGAAACTGAAACAGACCTCTTTGGTGAACAGGCCGTATTGTGCGGCGGGGCTTCTGCTTTAGTCAAGGCCGGATTCGAGACACTCGTCGAAGCAGGATACCAGCCGGAACTGGCATATTTTGAATGTATGCATGAGCTGAAACTCATAGTCGATCTTTTCTACCAGGGAGGTCTGACATATATGAGACATTCCATCAGCAATACTGCTGAGTTTGGAGACGTGACAAGAGGACCAAGAATAATCAATGAAGACACAAAGAAAGAGATGAAGAAAATCCTTTCTGAGATACAAGATGGCAGTTTTGCCAAAGAATGGATTCTCGAAAACAAGGCAGGCCGTCCAAAGTTTAATGCGCTTGTCGCAAAAGACAAGAATCATCAGCTAGAAAAGGTCGGTGCAAAATTGCGCAAACTCATGAAATGGATTCAATCAAAATAAATTAGGTAGGGGCGTATAGCAATCCCCGGACAAACGGCGCCAGGAACTTTACGCCCCTACATTCGTGCTTTTTTAACAGAAAAAGGTTTTTATGTCAAAAATCAGAATATTCGATACTACTTTAAGAGATGGAGAGCAATCTCCGGGTGCAAGTCTGGGCCAGAATGAAAAGCTGCAGATAGCAAGACAACTCTCCATTCTGAACGTTGACGTAATGGAAGCCGGGTTCCCTATTACATCAGAAGGTGATTTCAAGTCTGTAAGTAATATTGCAAAGGAAATACAGGACGTAAGTATTTGTGCTCTCGCACGGGCAGTTGATAAAGATATAGATTGTGCGGCAAAGGCACTTAAGGCAGCCAAATCGCCCAGGATTCATGTGTTTCTTGCAACATCGAAAATTCATCGAAAATTTAAACTGATTAAGGCAAAGGAAGAGATCATAAAAACTGCCGTAAAAGGAGTGAAACGCGCAAGGAAATATGTTGACGATGTAGAATTCTCTCCTGAAGATGCGTCAAGGACAGAACCGGATTTTCTTGTAGAAGTTGTAGAGGCCGTAATAGCTGCAGGGGCAACAACCGTTAACATTCCGGATACTGTAGGATATGCTGTACCGGAGCAATATGCGTCCTTAATAAAAAACCTGAAAGATAATGTAAAGAATATTAAGAAAGCCGTTATAAGCATTCACTGTCATAACGATCTTGGTCTGGCAGTTGCTAATTCACTTGCAGCCGTAAAGGCAGGCGCCACCCAGGTAGAATGCACCGTAAACGGAATCGGAGAAAGAGCAGGCAATGCGTCACTCGAAGAGATTGTTATGACGCTTAAGACAAGAAAGGATTTCTTTGGGCATACCACGCGCATAAGGACAAATGAAATAGTAGCCACAAGCAAAATCGTTAGCGGTTTAACCGGATTATGGGTACAAAGGAATAAGGCAATAGTAGGAGAAAATGCATTCGCACACGAATCAGGTGTACATCAGGATGGAGTTTTAAAGAAAGTACGACCTACGAAATCATGAAGCCGGAAGAAGTTGGCCTTCCAAGAACCAAAATCGTCCTTGGTAAGCTTTCCGGCAGACACGCATTCAAAAGACGTGTCAAGGCTCTCGGTTATGAACTTCCTGATAAAGAACTGGAACATACGTTCCAGCAATTTAAACTCCTGGCTGACAAGAAAAAGGAAATCTATGATCAGGATATAGAAGCATTAATTCAGGATGAAAAATCAGAAGTCCCGCACATTTACGAACTTGATAATTTAAGTATAAATTGCGGCCCGGTACCAACTGCCAGTGTACGACTCCGTGTAGGCAAGAACAAAATTTTAGACGATTCAACAAAAGGTGACGGACCAATTGATGCCATTTTTAAAACAATCGATCTACTGACCGGAATAAAAGGAATACTCCTCGATTATAGTATCAGATCGGTAACGAGTGGAAAGGATGCCCTGGGAGAAGCCAGCGTAGAAGTAAAAGTTAAAGGCAAGAACTATAGAGGCCGTGCTGTGAGTACAGATACAATAGAAGCAAGCGCAAAAGCATATTTAAATGCCATAAATAGAGTCGCAATAAAACATCGCAGGAAATAAGCTATTTTAAAAACAATCTCCAGTCAACTCATCCAATGTATATATTAATGAACAAACTCATATGAAAGATAATACTAAAACAAAGTTCTTCGTTGAGTTAATCAAACCATCCCATTACGACGATGATGGATATGTTATCCAGTGGCGGAAGTCATGGATTCCATCGAACACACTTGCCTGCATAAATGGCTTGACGCGAGATGCTGCGGAGCGGAGTATCCTTGGCAGCGATGTCGAGTTTGTTATTAACGCCTATGACGAGATGAATACCGTCATACCTGTTGCGGACATTATTCGCAGGTTTAAAAGTGGTGGCGGATGTGGAGTTGTCTTCTTCGTAGGCGTCCAGTCAAATCAATTTCCGCGTGCCATGGACATTGCCAGACAGCTCCTTGATGAAAACATTCAGGTTGCAATAGGCGGATTCCATACAAGCGGCTGTATTGCCATGTTACCCGAACTTCCTGACGATCTTAAGAAGGCGATCGAAATGGGTATTGCACTGTTCGCAGGTGAGGCCGAGGAGGGTCGACTCATAGATGTCTTCAAAGACGCCTATCATAGGGACATGAAGCCGACCTACAACTTCCTGGGTGACTTGCCCGGCCTGGAAGGCCAGCCAACACCGTTAATGCCAAAAGATGTTTCCGAAAGATTCGTCAATCAGATTGGCTGTTTCGATGCAGGTCGTGGGTGCTCTTTCCTGTGTAGTTTCTGTACAGTCATCAACGTACAGGGACGTAAATCACGTTACCGTAACCCTGACGACCTGGAAAAACTGATTCGCTCCAACATATCGAATGGTATCAACGATTTCTTTATCACTGATGACAACTTTGCACGCAACAAGAATTGGGAAGCTCTCTTTGACAGATTGATCAATCTTCGTGAGAACCAGGGATTTAAGCATGTAAAGTTTACTATGCAGGTTGACTCGCTTGCCTACAAAATTCCAAATTTTGTCTCAAAGGCTGCCAGGGCCGGCTGTCGAAGGGTATTCATCGGTCTGGAAAGTATTAGCCCGGAAAATCTGAAGGCTGTGAACAAGCGGCAGAACAAAATTGATGATTATCGAAAGATGTTTCAATCCTGGCGTAATGCTCGAATTGTTACTGCGGCCGGTTATATATTGGGTTTTCCTGCTGACACTCCTGAGAAAATCGAACAGGACATTAAGACAATTCAGCAGGAACTGGCCGTTGACCTTTTAGAGTTTTTCTGCCTTACACCATTGCCCGGCTCCGAAGACCATAAAAATAATCATCTACAGGGAGTGTGGATGGACCCCGATCTGAACAAGTATGATCTTGAGCATGTTACAATGTCCCACTCACAAATGTCCAAAGAGGAGTGGGCAAATATTTACCGCAAGGCATGGGACATTTATTACTCACCTGAACACATTAAAACCCTGATACGGCGTGCGGCTGCAGGCGGCCCTAACCCCAGCAGAGTAATGCTCCACATCCATCAATTTTATGGTACCATTAAATACCAGGATGTGCACCCGCTACAGGGAGGTTTCTTGAGGCGCAAGATACGGACACAACGCCGCCCCGGTACACCCCGGGAAAATCCGCTTATTTTCTATCCGCGCCGAGCATGGGAAACGATTAGCGGCCTTGTACCTTTTGGCCTCTATTACCTGAAGCTGCGGTCAATACGCAAGAAAATCAAACGCAACCCTGAGAGACGTTCCTATATGGACAAGGCGCTGATACCGGTGAAGGAGACTGAAGAAGACATCCTGGAAAAAGAAAGTATAGTGTCACATTGATACACTGCATTAAGACTCGATATTGATAAATGAAGGGGATAAAATGAGAGAGAATTTTTCATATGCAACACAGCCACTGATGAAATTTAAGTTGGTGTTATTTTTAATAATGGGATTTGTCATTATCCATGGGTATCCCGGCAAGGCCATCAGCGGTGAAAAGACAGTCGTAAAAACTGATGATAAGGTTAAGATCCATTGCACAGTAAGCCTTAAGGATGGTACGGTATTTCAGAATACCAGACCGGGGAAACCCCTGGAATTCACAGTAGGGCACGAACAGATGCCGCGCGGGCTTGAAAGGGCTGTAAAAGGGATGAAACTTAATGAGAAAAAGAAGGTCACCGTAGAAGCAAATGACGCTTATGGTAAGAGGGACGAAGGCCTTGTAATGAAATTTGTCAGAGCTGATCTACCTGAAAATTTTGTACCGGTGATAGGCAAGACAATTAAAATACAGGAATTAGGCGGAACAATAGTAAACGTGGATGAAGTACACGTCTTTCTTGACTGCAACCATCCCCTGGCAGGAGAAGATGTTATCTTCGACATAAGGGTTGTCGGTATTGAGTGATTCAGACAAGAGAAATATCAAATGATTGAATGGGACGACAAATATAGCGTGGGTATATCAAGGATTGATGACGAGCACAAACAATTCATTGATATTATTAATCAGGCTATTGCCACAAAGGAACACAGCGATGATCCGGAAGAATTAAGGGAAGTATTATATAATATAGCTATGTATGCGATTAAACATTTCTCAACAGAAGAGAATTACATGATACAGTTTAATTATCCGGAGTATCAATATCACAAGGAAGAACATCATGATTTCACCAGGAAAGCGATTGAATATTGTGAAAGAGTCACTACATGATGATTCTCAATTCGCAGATGAAATTCTCGAGTACCTGAAACAGTGGTTAGTTAATCACATCCAGGTAACTGACAGGAAATATATCGACTGTTTCAAGAGAAATGGTCTTAAGTAAATTATTAGAAAACTTACTCCAATTATTATTCGCCCCAAACCACATCTCGCCAATTCAGGC
>CAXGMX010000048.1:0-11592 GCA_964010955.1 uncultured bacterium | reverse complement strand
ATATATTCCGTTCATGTTCTCTTTTGTTTGTAATTTTGATCTCACCTTTATCTACAATCTCCTTTATTCTTTTTGCTATCTCCATTGATTCCCGTTTCCTGGCCTCGGTTATATCATTACCCTCCGCCACGATTATTTCAACTGAGGGTGCCGGCTTGTCTGAAAATTCCGCCCCTGCCTTTAACTGCTGAGTAGAGTCCAAAGGGGGAGGTTATCTCATCTTGACCTTCTTCCCGGTCGGTTGAGGTGTCTGACCACAATCTGTCAAATATATGGTTGACTAAGTCGAGTACCTGCGGCCGGCTCCTGAAGTTTTTCATTCAGGTTTATTAAAGATTTCCGGTCGGAATCTTTCTGTATATCCTGGAATATTTCAACCTCTGCATCCCTGAAACCATAGATGGATTGCTTCTCATCACCCACAATGAATAAATTATCCTCGCTTCTTATGAGGTCTATTATGGTCTTTTCCAGTCTGCTTATATCCTGAAACTCATCAACCAGTATGTACCGGAATTTTTGTTGTATTTCCTTTGCTATCTGTTTTTTATTTTTCAGTAATTCTATTGTTTTGGTCTCAAGGTCAGTAAAGTCGATAAGGCTCTCAGCCCTTTTCCGTTCCGAGTAGGCGATATCGAAATTCATGAGAAAATCTCTTAATACTATCTTGATTCTTGTCGAATAATCCTCTACGAGTAATCCAATAACTGTTTTTAGTTCTTCGCGCAGGGCACTCAACGGCGGTTTTACATCATTTGATACGGACAGGTTTATTACAGAGTGAATACCTTTGGCTTTGTTTAATAATGCAAGTATGAGATCGTCTTTTTGAGAAGGGTTTTCGTTTCCACTGTATAGTTTGTTTATATCACCTTGCAGGTTTGAGGCGTTCCAGCGTTCCAAAACGTAATCTACTTTTTCTCTGGATTTAGGAGTAAGGCTTTTGTCTGAACAGATAGCTATGATTTCGTCTACCAGTTTTTCGGCCTCGTTATAAGAACTAACAATGTCCTGAGACAGATCATTCTGGTTTACTGTTTCTGAGATAGGCACGCATGTTTTCCTGATCTTTTCATAGAGCATAATGAGGTTTTCCCTGAATGACTTTAACCTGCTCTTTTTGGAATCGGTTTGTTTCCAGAATATATCGTTCAGGAATGTATCCAGGCCTTTTTCCTCTGCCCACTTTCGGAGTGTGTGTTGCAAAGTCTGGTCTTTGACCCTGCCGGCTTCGAGTTCGTCCATGATACGGAATTGCGGGTCGATGACTGCCTCTATTGCGTTTTCCCTGAGTAACCGGGAACAGAAACTGTGGATGGTGGATAGATAGGCAAACTCTATCTCCTGGCGTTCTTTTTCCATTCCTTTCTCTTCGAAAGAATCGGCGGCTCTTCTCTTCATCTCGTTTGCCGCCTTATCAGAGAAAGTGAGAGTGAGGATCTCATTTATTGATACCTTGTGTTCGGTCACAAGGTTTGTAAATCGTTCTACAAGTACGCGTGTCTTCCCCGAACCGGGTCCAGCGACAACACAGAGAGCCCTATCCGTAATCGTTACACCTTTTTGCTGAGAAATGGTTAGTTCATTAGTCATTGGTCATTAGTAATTCGTAATTCCTTAATCACCTCAATCTCCATTTATCAATACGGCAGACATTTGCGAAATCGCAGTTTCCCTCACCGCAAAAATCAATATTTGCTGGAGCAAGTTCAATCTTTCCTTTCCGGATTTCTTTTGAGAATTTGAGAATATGGTTCTCTGCATTTTTCAGCAGCTTGTTAAATTCTTTGTTATCGACGGAAAGTGATTTCCTTGCCGGTTTTATATTGAGCTTAAGCTTGTCGATTAGTTCCTCATTATATATTCCCGTCTTTCTAGAGGTCTTCAGTGCGTAGAATTCAGCGGCAACGGGGATTACCCCGAACAGATCCCTCAGGGCAAGTATGTAGATGGGCAGTTGCAGGTCCAGGCCCTCTTCAAGTTCCGTCAACCTGAATTCTGTTTGGCCGTATTTATAGTCAATGATTATGCCGACTTTCTCTCCATCAACTTCTGAAACGTCAACCCTGTCAATCTTGCCGGAGATCTCAATACAATCTTTTACCTACATTACCGATTTTCAGGGTTTCAGTCTCTTCATCGCCGAATTTTGCTTCAAACATGGAGGGCTTGAATGTTGGCAGATTAGATTCCTTTTCCATGGCTTCAAATGCCAGAAGCGTATTAAGCATCTCATTTCTGGCCTTCAATTCATCAAAACCTGTAACCATTCCTCTGGTCTTCTGTTTGAAAACGTCATCAAATATCCCGGTTATATCTTTAGACTCTCCGGTATCTCTAAAATACTCCTCAAGTACTTTGTGAATGATGGTTCCCTGCATTAAGTGATCCATGGATTTAGGAATGGCCTGCCTGAGTTTGAGTGTTGATCTGCCAAAATATTTGTAAGGGCACTGGGCATAGTCCTTCAGCTTTGTGGGTGAAAACCTTGTACTTGTTTCACTGATCTTCTTTACTATCTTTTTATCAGAAAGTTTAAGCTTCAGGTTATTGTAGGATTCTATCAGTGTCGTTAATGTGCAGAGTTCTTCCCTGATTGAAGCCTTGTTTCCACCATTGTTATTATATAACCAGAGTGCGATATCCTTTTTGTATTGCTCCTTTCCAGACACATAGGGGGTATTAAGGTGATAATAGACAAAGTTCTTTGAATCGGTTGAAGTGATGATATCTTCCGGTTCGGGAATTATCTTTGAAAGGTTTCTCCGGATTGTGATTCCCTGAACTGTTTCCTCAGGGAATAACTTTTGTGTGTCAGACAGGAAAAAAGACTGCAGTGTTGGATTTCCGTCGCTGTTCGCTGACGGATAGGATAAATAAAGCCTCTCCTTTGCACGCGTAACGGCGATGTAGAACAGATATCTCTCTTCGTCCATCTGTTCGCTTGCTTCTCTTAAGACGATGTTTCCCGTGTCATTCAGCTTGTTTCTGTAATAATCCTTCAGGAACAGGTCTTCCCGTACCTGTCGGGGGAACTCTTTTTCGAGCAGGCCTCCCACAAAGATGACAGGCATTTCCCACTGTCTGGCTTCCAGGACATTGATAACGTTAACAACCTCTTTCCGTCTGTCTGTCTCCCTGTATGACGATAAGTCCAGCTGTGTCTTCAGGATATGATTGAATCCTTCAGATGTAATAGTTCCCATATTCCCGGAAAGATCACCAAGGGTGGTGTTGTTAAGGATTGCCATGAATTCCTTCAGGGCGCATGCATCAGATTTCATCAACCCTGAGATTTCCTGATGATGATAATGATTTACTTCATCAATAGAATTCAGAGGCGGCGTAAGCGCCGGTTTGTAAAACAGGTTTTTGATCTTAATATAGTATTTGCAATAGTGTTTGAATGTATGCCTGCCTTCCAGGTTGCTGAAAATCTCCTTCAACTGTTTCAGGAAATCGTTAACAGGCCTTAATTCGCTGGTAAGTTTCAACCATTTATTGCAGTCGTTAACAGTGCCTCTTTTTAAGTATTCCTGTTCCAGTCTGTTTATAAGGTTTCCGTCTATGCCTGTGTTGGACTTTAAAACCTTCCAGACTGCTTCATCCTGCCACTTGTCTGTAAAGATATTTGCGGTATTCATTATGGCCTTGATCAGGGGATTCTCTTTTAAGGGTTTCCTGCCATATATTCTTACCGGGATACTGAACTTTGTGAAAGTGTCTTCAACGATATCCCGATACTTTTCGATATTTCTGAATATCACGGCTATTTGACTGAAGGTATAACCATCCCGGTAAGTCAGTTTTCTTATCGCGCGGGCGATCTGTTCTACCTCATCCTGCATGTTAGCAGCGGCTGTAATCCGCAATGATGTGCCTGAGCTGTCAGGTTCCGGTATAAACGTGTCTTCAGGTTGAGAAAATATGTTTGCTTCAATATTCCTCAACATCCGGCTGGTCGTTCTTCTGTTCTCATCAAGCCGCAATTCCTGTAGATTCAACTCTGAGAGCCTGGAATATGTCTTATGAGAAACCTGGAATGCGGGTGGTACAGGATCAGATATTTGATAAGGTAGAGTGACGTAGACGTTCGGTATAAGATAGGTTAATTCCTTTATAAATTTCAGTTCGAGTTGTGTGTAATCGTGGAAACCGTCTATTAGTAACAGCTCGACTTCGGAGAAGGTATCCTTGTTCAGATGTGATAAAGCCTGCGACAGGGAATCTTCCCTGTCCATCAGGTTATGTTTGTTTAGCGCCTGTTGATAACGATCATAAAGCTTTACCAGTTCGTTACACTTCAGGTTAATAGGTGAATAGTCATTACCGGTTTGAATCTCTTTGAGTACGTCTTTAAAGGGAAGCGGGTCGAGTGAGTTCTCTTTAATCTCTCTTAACAAGTTCAGGAAGGCAGTTTTAAACCCTGCATAACCTGAGACCCCTGAGAAGTAACCTTTATCGGCGCTTTTAAAGATGTTTGACAGGATCAGGTCTTTTTCACCTTCATTGATCAGTTTCTTGGGGGCGAGCTATCTACACTCTCCAGTATCTTATTTGCCAGTATGGAGAAGGTGACAAGCCCTGAGTCAAGATAACCCTTAAGCTTTGAGCCCTGAACTTGTTTCAGGGTCAGGCCTCTGAGATGTTCAACCTGGCTGTAGGTTGGCAGGATGAAGATTACGTTATCTTCCCTTTGTTCTTCAACAAACCGGGAATATTTCTGAAGGACGAGGTGTGTCTTGCCGCTGCCGGCTTTTTCCTGAGACTAAAAACCTTTCTTGCATATAACTTTCTAATTTTAGACAGGATTAACAGGATTAACAAGGATTGAATATTTAATATTGTAGATTGAGGAATGACAAGTGACTAATCACTAATCACTAATATTGTCACTAACATTATCACTGCCAGCCGTACCAAACAATTTACTATCACCGTAATACTTGAAGTCAAT
This sequence comes from uncultured bacterium, assembly GCA_964010955.1. Lineage (GTDB taxonomy): Bacteria > Planctomycetota > Brocadiia > Brocadiales > Scalinduaceae > Scalindua. The sequence goes on along the minus strand of CAXGMX010000048.1, from coordinate 6,635 downwards.
AATAAGCCAGTTTTGATGCTCACTTTCAAGTCTCTGTCCCTCCATGGGAACAAGGCGCCAGCGAGAGCTTCTCTTTACATCAAGCGGATCCTTGAAAATACGCTTATTGCTGTCTCTATAGTAAGTGTCCATTTGGATTGCTCTTCCGTCAGTAAGCCAGCTCTTTTTACTTTTGATTGTACTAAAAACAATGTTAAGTTCGTTGTTTGTCATAAACATACTAAAATAATTTCGAGTATGTCCCAAAATGTCATGATGAGGACTAGAAAAAACTAAAATATCTTGAGAATCGTTAGCCATTGAGAATGCACTTATAATTGGAGGTATGATATTCTGTAGTTCATCCTTCCGAAACACCATTTTTTCTTCTTTGTCTGTAATATTCTCACCTCCTTTGTAATAAACGGACGAAAGGAGATCGGCAAGTCCTGCCTCCGTAAAGTAATATGGATGATTAAAACTTCTCTTTATTACGTCTCCTTTTTCATCAAGTTTTTCTCGTATCTCGACAGAAGCCTCCCGGTCATCGGCCGCTACTCTAACTATGTTACTATTTCTATGAGTTTTTCTATAATCCGTGGGAGAACCAGCAAATGTTAGAGAGAACAACAAAATCGAAGATATGAATATTAAAAAAATATATTGCTTCATAAAGGAAAATGGCCTTTCCCTTAACAGATTTTATCAATTGCTTCGGCAAGAAAAGGCACTTCTTCTCTGTTTATGGTTACATTTTCTGTGCGAATCTATATAAATCCCTGATTATCCTGTAATCCCGGCCGATATATTTTTTTCTTTTCACCTTCTTGTCCTCGGCGCCTTTTGTCCGGGGAGTGGTGAATGCTGTCTTTTTCTTTATCCTCTTCCAGAAAAATAATATCTATGACCTTGCCTGAAACGCCTCTCCAGAATCCAATAATTTTATCCGGTTCTACTTCCTTGACTTTGGTTATCTTTTGAATCTTTATGTGATCCGGTCTTGGCGGCCTCCAGAGCATTGCGATATAATCTCCCACGCTCCCAACATTTTCTGAAGAAGCCACGGTAATTTTATCCTTCTGAAACCCATATGCTACGAGGGAGGTCTCAGCCCTTTCCTGAAGGTCTGCCCTTCCGTGAAGGAAGAGATAGACCTCTTTCTGTGAATCGATTTTAGTATCATCCTGTTCCAACATAGCTGCAATAACTACTGCAATCACAGCTATAATAATGATCCCTACAACCATAACTCCCCCGCGGTTTATCTTCTCTAAGTCACGGCGGATACGTCCCTTTTCATCTGTCATAGTCGTTCCTCAATTTATAGTGGCACTTTGCAGGAAGGATGATTCTGAGATTAATAATAGTGATGTCGTTTACCAAAATCAACAGGAAAAATGATAGCTAATCTCAACTCTTCTTCATTCCTCAGGATTTGGCTTTTCCAGAAGCCCGGGGTATTCTTCCTGTACCTGTTTCATAAGGTCAGGGTCTAACCTTGACTTATACAATGTCTTTGCCTCGCGAAGCTGCTCAATGGTTAAGCCCTGTGCACCACTCAGTCTGGCTTTGGTGAGGTCGGCTTTGCTCAGGTCTGCACAACTCAGGTTGGCACCCTTCTGCTTTATGCCACTCAGGTTGACATCACTCAGCCTGGCCCCGGTCAGGTTGGAATTAAACAGGTTGGCCTTGGTCAGGTCGGCTTCACTCAGGTCGGCTTCACTCAGGTCAGCACCATTCCACAGGTAGGCACTCCTCATGTTAGCGCCCCTCAGGTTGGCACCCCTCAGCTTTACTTCCGACAGGTTGGCACTCCTCAGATCTGCACCACTCAGGTCGGCATTATTCAGATTGACATTATAAAGTTTTATGCCTCTCAGGTTTACTTCACTCAGGTTTGCACAACGCCCTTCACTCCCAACAGTGCTTACCCATCTGTCATGCTCTTCCTGGATCTCGCGAAGAGCAGCCATACTTATTTTCCGGCCCATTTTATAACCTCCCCGTTTCGTCTTTACTTCTACATTCCTTGTTCGGAGTTCGGAGTTTTATAGATTGAATATTGCCCTTCTGTTTTTTCATCTGTTTTTATCTGTACAGACCTGTGTCCCATTAGCTTTCCCCTTCATCATTCTTGCTTCTCTTCTGTTGTAGATTTAAGGGCGGCTTCCAGCGCTTTAAAGAGCACGGGATTCTGGCTGATCTGCTTTATGCCGTTCAGCCACATTTCTGTTTCGGGAGCAGAAAGCTCGGACCTGCTGATTGCCTGTTCAAAGTTTTTAAGAAAATTGATTCCGATACTGACCGGCGCCTTATCTCCCCCGGTAACTGCACTTTCGCCGGAAGGGCTGACAGCGTCAATTTTGGCAATACCCTTTTTTGTAATCCATGCAGAGTACGAATCAGCTTCGACGAGTTCCTCCTTGATAAGTCTTTTCAGGGGTTTTCTGATATTTTCTTCCTGAAAACCGTATTCTTCTATGAGTGCTTGTAAGGGTTTTACTTTAGAGGTGCCGTGTTCTTTCCAGAGCTTATAAAGATTTTCAAGTATGAATTGTTCGTAGGAAGTTTTTTCTGTCATGATAATTGCTCAGTTACAGATCAATTTTTTACAAATAAAACAGCCGGTCCCGCCATTTTGTCTGACGGGCCGGCTACTAAAATAAACTAACTTCACTTTTCAGTTTTTTCGGCTTCTACAGTTTTTCCGACGAATACCTCTCTTATCTTAGCTTGGAGTTCAGCTCTTCGCTCCTTGTCTACCCCGGCGGCCTTATGTTCTTCAATCATGGCGTCAACCAGAAGATCGGCCACTTTATCCAGTTTTGCCCCTGCTTTTTTCTCAAGATTCGCCTTAATCTTTTCTTTAAGTAATTCCTTTTTTGCACAACGTGTAAGTTTCAACAAAGTTGAAATACATTTGCTTCCACCCTTATCACATGTACTTTTATCTTTGCTGCATGAAGAGACACTGCCTTTGTCCGAGGGACATTGCTTTGTTTTGGATGTGCAAGCATCACATGCATAAAGAGGTGAAGTTGTTCCCGCAATATTCAGCGCAAAACAGAAAATACTTACTACCGCAACAAACATAACTATCGACTTAAACTTTCCAGCCATTTTTCATCTCCGTTTTAAATTATCAAAAAAGTAATGTGTTAACTAATATAACATATTTTCCAACAAAAAGTTTCAAAATAACTAGGCATCTATCATAATCGGTTCTTTAAAATCCTTTATCTCTTTCTTGCACAGGTCTAATGTATTGGGATGGCAGGTGAACATTATGATCTGATTTTCCCCGGATATCTCATTCAGTAACCGGATTGTTGTCTTTGCCCTCTGAGGGTCAAAGTTTACGAGGATATCGTCTACTATAAGCGGGAGAGTACCCACCCTGCCTGCATACTCCTTAATAAAGGCCAATCTCATTGAGAGATAGAGTTGCTCGGCAGTTCCCCTGCTGAGTGCGTTTACACTTTTCTGCTGTCCCTCCGGTGTTTCGACTACAAGTTTGTTACCTTCGGCTTTCGTGATTACGTGAATGTATCGTCCATTAGTAATCTTATCAAAATATCGCCCCGCATGTTTTAAGGTACAGATGGTTGTCTTTCCCTCTCATATATTGTCATGGCCTTACTTAATAATTTATGACACAGAGCATTTACAGACCATTCTGAAAGGGCTTCCTGTAATTGTTGATTTATATCTTTCCAGGTCTTTTTTTATATCGGATATTTCAGACCTGACCCTGTCGAGTTCTTTTGTTATTCTGGGAACAATTTGAGCGGTTCCGCCATTTTTATATATTTTATTTTTCTCCTCCTCGACTCTCTTTAGTATATCCGGCAGAATAACATCTCCAACTCCTGTACCTGCTGAATAGATATGTGCATTTATCTCGTCGTTTTCCAGTAATTCCAACTGCTGCAGTTCTGTCAGGCTGAATGCGAACACGGTCTTGTATATATTTTCACTGACACCATGAAGAAGGTTCTGTAAGGTTTTCCTTGCACCTTCTCCGGACGATTCAGATCCGTCTCCATTGAGGACAATTATCTCACCCGTCAGTGTCCGGCCGGGCTTAAGGGATACAGAAATATTCTTTTTATCTGTTGTCTCCAGTTCCAGTCTTCCGCCGTGGACGCCCCCCTGCCAGAGGTTCATAACGGTCAGAGGCATTCTTCTTTCCCGGAAAGCCAAAGAATATTGTCCTGAGGAAGGACATCATTGTAGTTTTGCCTGCTTCGTTTGGACCGAAGAAAAGATTAAACCCGGGCTCAAAAATAAAGTCCAGGTTGTGAAACTTTCCGTATCCATCTATGTACGCTTTTATAAATCGCATTTATATCCTCATGAGGAGTGAGAGAAATTTTTCTGATTACTTAATGGGGTGCAGTGCTTTTTCCTCATTTAATTTGTAATTTAGGAATCGATTTAACGTTTTTATATGTTCGTCTGGATTTATCAGAAAATCGTTATAATCGATATACAGCACGTCTATATATTTTCTACCTTCTATCCAATCTATTATTTTGGAAAGATGCTTGTCAAAGAACTCACCCATTTTTTCATCACTAATACCATCTTTGCTTCTCCCCATTCTTTCTAACATCTTACCTTGAGAGGCCAATATTTCACTCATTTTTCTCTTCATAAATATTACTTTGTAATTTTCATTAGAAGGTAGATCATATAACAACAGAGAAATCATTTTGAAAGCTTTTCCTCTGGTGTCCTTCAACCAGCCAGTATCTTCCTTTATTTTCTTCACCCTTTCGTATTCATAGTAGCCATGTGGGTTATCCTCGTTAGCCTTCCGTATGTTATCAGTAATTACCTTCATACCACCAGTATTTTAATATCTGCATCATCATAGAAGTTCCAGACCTGGGCAAACCGGAAACAATCGTTATAAAATTATCCATTAGTACTACTTTATTTTTAATCTACAGTAGCATCCAAAAAATTTGCATAATGATACTATTTATTTAGTTAATATACAAAATCGTTTTCCTAGTGCGCGTTGGCAAGATAAGTGATTATTGTTAAAAATAAGGACATCTTTAAAGCCTGACATTGAAAGGTTTCATTAATATAAAACCAAACCCGAGGGTAAGTATAAAAAAAGTATGAGCCAATGGATGTTCCATCCAAAAAAATTGATCTTTGCATGTGGATATGTGACCAGAACAGATTCCAAAGCTGTACCTTCAGGTAAGGAAGGTTCACCTGGATTGAAAAATGAGCTTACAATGCCGCTTTTTAATGTTTCGGAAGAAAGCCTTGCAACTTTTCCTGATACAAGCACCCTTTTCGCGACTTCCATATCACGTGCTTGAAACCCCAATTTAAATATCCCTTCTCTCTCTGCTCTTACTCTCCAATATGTTTCTTTTCCTCCATCAATCCGAAGTGGGGGTGTTTCAATACTCAGTCCTTCTGATGCGGTTAAGACTATTTTACTGTCCTTTATGGATAATTCGTCTGGATTATGGAGTTTTTGCCTTTACGATTGCCGATTCTCCCGGATGAAGCGGTCTATATTCATATACTAACCGCAGTATGAATAATTATGATTACCATTGGGATCATCATAAACGCTAATGGCTTCAAGGTGTATCGCAAATAAATCATATTAAACTTCAATATGTCCCTCTGTGCGGAGAGGGATTATCCTTATATCGTCTTTAAAGAGTCTTAACTCTAAAATATGGCCCATGATCCTCGCCTTAACTCTTTTAATTCCCTCTTGATTAGATGTGTATTTGAAGATAGGCAGGGCAATGATCGCAGTCAAGAGAGAGATGGCACACAGACCGTAAATTGAATCACTGACTGAAGATAGAAAATATGTCAAAGAATGAATTGAATATTATATTAATAAAATTCATAAATATTTATAATACTGTTCATGTTCACAAAATAATTTTATTTTTGCTGCGCTACGATATATACCCAAGTCCCTGGAGTCTCTTCTTTACTTCTTCTTCTGATACAGATTCTTCTGATCTCGATATTTCCTTTTCAATAATATGACTTACAAATTCTTCAACGGATGTATATCCAGCTTTTGCAGCATACTCCCTGGCTTTTTTCAGCAATTCTTTATCAATCTTAATTTTGGAAACTGACATTTATACCGCTCCTTATCTTGTAATATATCATCACATATATTTCGAAAGCACACGAAATTACGGAATTAAGTTCATGGTATGAAGAATTTTCATTTCAAATTTTCATATATAACTTTGATAATTTGTGTCTCAAATTGTCTGACTTTTTCAGTTTATTTAAAAAATTGGCTCTCCAACCATATCTGTATTCTTTTTTATACCGAATTCTGCCAATATTGTTGGTGCTATATCATATAGAGCGGGACTTACAGTTTTAATTTTTTTGTTTGAAAGTATAATGCCGGGGACAAGTTTCATAATCCCACAGATGAGTACCGCTCCACCTCTTCATATTATCACCAAAAAGTCCTTCAGGCACTTTGCCCAGTGCGGATTCCCATGAAGTACGGTATCCCCGATTATATCCAATGAGAAGATCCGGAGCATCTTTAACATATTTACCAGAATATATTTCCTCTCTTCTGTGAACCTTCTTAATAACCTGTTTCCCACTTTCAGGGTCTCTCAAGTCCTCAAGTT
>CAXGMX010000047.1:0-11612 GCA_964010955.1 uncultured bacterium | reverse complement strand
TGATATCCAAAGAGAACTACAGAGAAAAAAATAAATTAGAAATGGATGCAAAAATGGCATATCAAACACCTGACTGTAAGATTTCAGGTACAATCAAATTTGGTGGGCAAATGAGGATTGATGGAAAGGTTGAACGGAAAAATAACAGCTAACAACGGGGAGCTTGTCATTGGTGAAACAGGCACTGTCAAGGCGGCCATTAATACAAAAAGTGCCATTGTTGAGGGCCGGGTGGATGGGAGAATCACAGCATCCGACAAAGTAGTACTTAAGAAAAAGGCACACCTTACCGGTGATCTACAGGCAAAAACATTGGTTGTAGAAGAAGGGGTTGTTTTTGTTGGACGATGCAATGTCAAGCCATGAATGAATTATGCATCACTTTTTAAGATGAAAGTAATCATATATTGTATTTGCGTCTTTAGCAGTAATACTTTTAACTTTACTCAACCCGCTTAGTGAGGCATTCCGTACCTTCTGCGTGTCTCCGAAATGCTTTAACAGGTTCTTCTTCTTAACCTTCCCGATTCCCGGTATCTTATCAAGGGGTGATTTGTAATACTGCTCCTTCCTCAATTTCTTATGATACGCTAAAGCAAACCTATGTGCCTCATCACGAACATTTACCAAAAGCCTTAGCTCGGGAGATTGCTGATTTAAAATAATCGGATTAGCCCTATCACATATAAAAACACGTTCATCCAGTTTCTTCTTAGAACCATCATTTCCTATATCCTTCATCTTACCTTTTGCAAGTGCTATAACATCCACCCTGTCAACACCAAGTTCATCAAACACCCTCCTGGCTATACGCAAGTGTCCCTTCCCACCGTCAATTACCGCAAGATCAGGGAAATCATCTTCCCTGAATGCCCTTGAATACCTCCTCGTTAAGACTTCGTACATCATTGCGTAATCATCGGATTTAGAAACCGTCTTAACCTTATACCTCTTGTATCTACTCTTCACGGGCTTGCCGCTTTCAAACGTAACCATTGAGCCTACAGCTTGCTTTCCCCTGATATTGGATATATCAAAACACTCCATCCTCTTCGGTATGTTTGTCAGTACCAGGTGTTTCTTTAAAGAAGCCATAACCGCTTCTATATCGTCATCAGTTCCCTGCTGAATCTTAAATGCATTCCTGGCATTATTTACAGCCATCTCCAGCAGCTTAAGCTTCTCTCCTCTCTTTGGACACAGCACCTTTATCTTTTGCCCTTTTTTCTCACTCAGCAGTTCTTCTAATATCCCCTTGTCATCACTCTCAACAGGCATCACTACCTCATCCGGGATAAATCTTGTATGGCCGTAAAACTGATTAATAAATGAGCGGAAGACGTTGTTTAACGTATTATTCATGGTTGAGAATCTGTACGATGCTATATCCTCAAGATTACCGTTTCTTATAAACATTGCCTGAATCTGTATACGATTCCCCTCTCCGAAATATCCAAAAACATCCCTGTCCACAAATTTCATCGTACTAATCTTCTGTTTCTCCACGGTCTTCTCTATTGCCATTATGCGGTCCCTGAACTTTGCCGCTTTTTCATATTTCATCACCTTTGATGCCTCATCCATTTTCTTTCTCAGTACCTTCAATAACTCCACGTTTTTACCTTTGAGAACCAGGACAATCTCATTTATTAACTCCTTATACGCCTTCTCATCGATCATATCACAGCACGGCGCCACGCATTTTCCTATCTGATGATACAGGCACGGCCTCACCCTGCTTTTAAACACATTGTTTGAACATTTCCTGATAGGAAATATACTATTTACATACCTCAAAGTATTGCGCACTGCACTTGCTGAAGAATAAGGCCCGAAGTAAAGAATACCATTTCCTTTCCTCAATCTCTTACTTTTACCGGAAGACGGTTCAACCTGCCTGACAATAACCGGAAAAGGAAACTTCTGGTTCATATCCAGCTTGATGGATACAAATGTTTTGTCATCACGCAGATTAATGTTAAAATCGAGGTTTGAATTGTTTAATCAGGTTGTTTTCAAGGATGAGAGCCTCTTTCTCTGTATCCGTCAAAACAAAGTCAATGTCAGCAATCCTCTTTACAAGGAATTTAATAAATAGCCTTTCATCCCCTGAACTCTGGAAATAGCTCCGGACACGGTTTTTAAGGTTCTTTGCCTTGCCGACATAAATAACCTCATTCCTGAAATCCTTCATCATATACACGCCAGTGCCTGTTGGAATAATCTCCAGCTTCTTCAGTAGTTTCTTATTCTCAATCTTTATCATTTTCTATATTTCGTAAATATATATATTGTAACTAAGTAATTTAACGTATTTAATAATACCAGAATACTTTCCAACTACAAATCAGTTTTAATACATTAGACAGGTATAACAGGACTTACAGGATTTTTATTCTTTTTTTAATTGAATTATTTAATTTATAATTTACATATCTATATTTATCATATAACCTTATCCTGTAATTAGCGCAAAATGAAGGATCGTTCAAAACTCATCACCGAACAAAGGAATTCAAAGACACTCGACATTGATAGTAAATCAACGTCAGAAATTGTAGATATAATCAATACCGAGGATTCAAACGTAATCGATGCCATTAATAAGGAGCGTCAGAGTATCACAAAGGCCGTAGACTTAATCGTTGCATCATTCCGCATAGGAGGACGTCTGTTTTATGTAGGAGCCGGTACAAGTGGAAGGTTGGGTGTACTAGATGCCTCTGAATGCCCCCCTACTTTCGGCACTGACCCTGAGTTAATCAAAGGTATAATCGCCGGGGGAAATGATGCGCTTACGAGATCAATTGAGGGAGCAGAGGACAGGCATGAGGATGGTGAGCAGGCTGTTAAGGAACATGGCATAAAACCTGAAGATACCGTAGTCGGTATTGCCACAGGCGGCACTACACCATTCGTTCACGGTGCTCTGGCCCAAGCAAACAGCATTGGTACAACTACCATATTTCTGTGTTGTAATCCTGACACGGACCCCGCTGAGGAGGCTGATGTCATCATCAGACCCATAACCGGGCCGGAGGTAATAACGGGTTCTACACGTATGAAGGCAGGCACTGCAACCAAGCTCATACTGAATACGCTTACAACTGCAGCTATGATAAAGATGGGAAAGGTGTATGAAAATCTCATGATCGACCTACAGGCAAAGAACGTAAAGCTTAAAGACCGTGCAGAGAGGATCATAATGGTTCTTACAGACCTTGACAGAGACTCTGCCGACAAACTTTTGACGAAAGCAAACGGCAACGTAAAAACAGCCATCGTTATGCATAAACTACAAACCGGATATGAAGAAGCCAGCAGGGAACTGGAGAAACATAACGGTTTTGTGAGAAAGGTGATAAATAGTTAAGAATGCGCAATTTTAAAGGTATCTTAATTACAGGCATAAGCCTGATCTCGGTAATTGTTGGAATCATTGTTTTCTTTTTAAGTGGTAACGAAAGTGATTCCGGAAGAAATAGAATCAAATTTAAAGAGGTAATTGTTGAGAGAGGCACCTTCCAGATTATCGTTATGGCCAACGGTGTTGTGAAGTCTATAGATCGAATTGAAATCAAATCAAAAGCAAGTGGAGAAATAGTAGAGTTACCTGTAGAAGAGGGTGATTTTATCAGCCAGGGAGACCTAATCGCACGGCTGGACCAGAAAGATGAGCGTGCCGAGGTAGCCCAGGCGCAGGCAGATTTTGATATTGCAAAAGCAGAACTCAAACAAGCTCAGAATACGTTTGAGCGCCGTAATAAGTTGTTCCAGGATAACCTCATTTCAGAGGAAGAGCAAGGCCAGATCACACTTGATTTAGCAGTGGCAAAGGGAAAGGTTATTCAAACGTCTACTACCCTGGAACGCGCACAAGAGAGGCTAAGCGAAGCAGTAGTTCGCGCCCCAATCGATGGGATAATTCTGCAGAAATACGTTGAAGAGGGGCAGATTATTGCTTCCGGAGTGAGCAACGTCAGCGGCGGAACTCCCATTGTTGATATAGCAGACATGAGTTCCGTATACATAGAAACCGGAATTGATGAAATTGATATTGGAAAAGTTCAAATTGGAAATTCTGCTACGGTGATCGCAGACGCTTATCCGGAACTCGAATTTAACGGAAAGATTGTGCGCATCGCTCCGGAAGCCAAGGTTGAACAGAATGTAACCCTTTTTGACCTTGTAGTGGAAGTGAAGAATAATGACGGTAAACTAAGGTCCGGTATGAATACCAGAGTGGAAATCGAAATCGTTAAGAAGGAAAACGTACTTTTAGCTCCTGCCATTACCATGCAAATTCCTGATGTCAAAGATTTGGAAGACTACCAGAAAAGAGAGGCTAACATACGAGAGGTTCTATTAAAACAGGGAGATAAGTTTGTACCTCAGATTGTAGAAATAGGACTTTACAATTTTAAGCAAGTGATCATTCTGGCCGGTGTTGAGGAAGGCAGTATTCTGGGCGTACCAATGACATCACGATTGAAATATGAAAGCGAACGGCTTCAGGAACGTATAAAGCGTATAAGAAGCAGTCGCAGTTTTGGATCTAAAAAACGTCCATCCTCATCGAAATAGCAAAATAAACCTAAGGTTAGACTATATTTCCATACATAAACATCGTTCTAATACCAGATGTTGTCAGTTGTTTTTCCATCCCGGTAAACTATGAATCGAATATACTCACTTAATCCGGATTAATCATGATCATTCTTGAGAACATTCAAATGGCATTGCAAAGCCTCAAGACAAATCCCCTGCGATCAGCATTAACACTCACCGGCATTGCAGTGGGAATTGGTGCGGTACTCTACGTCGTTATTCTCGGGGATATAACTCAACAAAGGATAAATGAACGCCTGGAATCATTAGGATCAAACGTCCTGTTAATACGTCCCGGCTATTCCCACATGAGAGGAGTTCGCACCGCTGAGAATGTAGTCAATCTAAAAATGGGATGAAGCAAATGATATTGAAACGACATCGAATGTTATAATTGCTGCCGTACCTAGATATTCAGATCAGGGGGCTGCTGAATTCAAAGACCAGAATTGGAGCACCCGCGTAACAGGAACAACTCCGGAATATGAAACAGTAAATAACGACCATCCCATTGAAGGGAGGTTTTTTTCTGAAGACGAGCTGAATAGAAGAGCGCGTGTATGCCTGCTGGGTGCCACGGTACATGAGAAGCTGTTTGGAGATCTATCTCCAATAGGTGAATCAATCTTAATCAACTCAAAGAGATTCACAGTAATAGGATTGCTGGGTTCAAAAGGGGAAAGTTGGCATAATCCGGATAACCAGGTCTTTATTCCCCTTACCACTGCACAAGAGCGCCTGTACGGAGTAGACTACCTTTCAAGCATCCTTGCACAAATGCGTTCTGCTGACGATTATGACGAATCTCTTTTTGATATCGAAACGATCCTGAGACGGAGCCACCGCTTACGTCCTGATGAGGACAATGATTTCCGTGTTCGGAGACAGGATTTATATCTTTCAACAGTTCGGAAAACCAACCTGGAAATAGCTAACTTTATCATTATTATTGCACTCGTGTCTCTGATAGTCGGTGGCATAGGCGTTGCCAACGTGATGCTGGTAACTGTTACAGAGCGCACTCGCGAGATAGGTATCAGGAGAGCAATCGGTGCTAAAAAGTTTCATATTCTTACTCAATTTCTTGTTGAAGCAGTGATTCTTGGAATTATTGGTGGTATATTGGGAATAGCCGGATGTATGGGCTTTAATTATTTCTTTACAGGTAGCGGCTTGAACGTTCCATTAGACTGGATCGGTTATAGTTTTATCATCTGTTCCGGAATCGGTAGTATCGCAGGTCTGTATCCTGCCGTCCAAGCTGCCAATAAGAATGTTATCGACGCCCTCAGATACGAATAGGACAAGAGAATCTTTTAATAACCTGAAACATAAAAACAATGCTTATCGAAATGAATAATGTGTTCAAGACGTATGTACTGGGAGAGGTAAAAGTACCTGCTCTAAATGCTATAAGCCTGGAGATCGAAGACAATGAATATGTGGCAATCATGGGGCCGTCCGGTTCCGGAAAATCTACATTGATGAACATTATGGGATGTCTGGACACACCGACTACGGGCACATATTATCTAGGAAGAGAAGATGTTGGCAGTTTGAACGACAACCAGTTATCTGATATCAGGAATACTAAAGTCGGATTTGTTTTTCAGACATTTAATTTGCTGCCCCGCTCAACAGCCCTGCATAACGTCGAACTGCCATTGATCTATTCCAGCATGCCCTCCTTCAAAAGAAAACAATTAGCAATGGATGTACTGGAACGAGTTGGCCTGAATGACCGCATGATGCACAAATCAAATGAGTTATCCGGAGGGGAGCGTCAAAGAGTTGCCATTGCCAGAGCCCTGGTAAACAAACCATCCTTGATTCTGGCCGATGAACCTACCGGAAATCTTGACAGTAAGACCGGTGAAGAGATCATAGAAATCATACAGAGGCTACACGAGCAGGGCAATACCATTATTCTAGTAACGCATGAAGAATATATTGCTAAACAAACCAAACGTATCATTCGACTGCGTGATGGCGTTATTGAGAGTGATGAAAAAAAGATATAAAAACAGCCATCGTCATGCATTGCCTGAAGTCATCCGAAACGCCGTTGTCACACAAAACGGCAGGTTGACACAACGGTTTAAGTATCTTAAGATAAAGCATTCGTAATTAACTCATAAATATTGTCCTCAACAAAAACAAATTGTCTTACAATTCATAAAAAAATATGGTAATTTCCTTATGAGATTTATCGTAATTATTCTTCTAAGCCTTATCACTTTAACTCAAGCGTATATAGTGTATGCTGACAATGAAAGCAAAGGTTCAAACATAGATAACAAAGAAATAGAGAAAGCTGTTTTTGCGGGCGGATGCTTCTGGTGCATGCAGAATCCCTACGACGAATTAAAGGGAGTGGTGTCAACCACCGTTGGTTATACCGGCGGTCACGCGGGAAACCCTACATATGAAGAGGTGTGTGCCGGTAACACAGGACATGCTGAGGCTATAGAAGTATTGTATGATCCTTCACAAATTTCTTATGCTGAATTGCTCAATGTCTTCTGGAGGAATATTGACCCGACTACACTCAACAGACAATTCGCCGATGTAGGAACACAATATAGAACAGCCATTTTCTACAATAGTGAGGAACAGAAACAATCAGCCGAATCATCAAAACTAGAAATGGAAAGATCAGGCATTTATGATGACCCAATCGCTACCGAAATCACCCCGGCCTCTACGTTTTACAAGGCCGAAGATTACCATCAGAAATATTACGAGAAATGCCCCCTGAAGTATAAGATGTATAAGTCCGGATCAGGCAGAGAACAATACCTGGAAGACATGTGGGGAAACTAAGTTTTGCCCGCCCGGCAAGCCGTTCGGACGGGAAGTGCCTTAAGTGAACTAAAGTGCCTAAAGCTAAAACGAAATCCACTACTTTAGCTCACTTCAAACTTTAGGCACTTTTAACTTTTTATTTAAAGGAGAAATGATTGAAGGTCCTTATATCTGATAAATTGTCTCAAGAAGGCATTGATGTTCTTAATAATGTCGATGGAATTCAGATAATTTACAAAACTAATCTGGAACCGGAGGATTTGAAAAATGAAATCAGGGATGTTGAAGCGCTCATCGTGCGCTCTTCAACTCAGGTTACCAGGGAGGTCCTTTCAGAGGCAAACAATTTAAAGATTATTGGAAGGGCCGGTATCGGAGTTGATAATATCGATTGTTCTGCCGCTACTGAACGTGGAGTTATCGTTATTAATACACCCAGCGGAAACGCTACCACAACGGCTGAACATACAATTGCCATGCTCATGTCTCTGTCCCGCCATATTCCTCAGGCTGACAGAAGTATGCATCAGGGAGCCTGGGAAAAATCAAAATTTACCGGTACGGAAATTACAGGGAAAGTACTGGGTATATTTGGGTTTGGCAATATTGGTAAGATTGTTGCCGACCGCGCGCTGGGTCTCAGAATGAGAGTCCTGGTCAGTGACCCGTTCCTGAATGAACAAATTGTCGCAAAACATGGATTTGAGCTGGTTTCTAATGAAGTTCTTTTTGAACGATCCGATTATATTTCAGTCCACGTTCCTCTCAATGAAACTACCCATAACTTGATTGACCATAAAACTATTCAGACAATGAAAACCGGTGTTAGCATACTCAATTGTGCACGTGGCGGAATTGTTAATGAATCTGCTCTTCTGGATGGTTTGAACTCCGGAAAGATTGCGGGTGCTGCTATTGACGTATTCGAAGAGGAACCGCCTCAAAAAGACAATCCACTTTTAACGCATGAGCGTGTTATATGCACACCCCATTTAGGAGCTTCTACTGCAGAGGCACAAGTCAATGTTGCTATTCAGGCTGCAGAGCAGATTCGAGATTATCTGCAGACCGGAGAAATTCGAAACGGTGTAAATTGTCCATCTATCAGTTCAGAAATGCTTAGGCTACTCAACCCCTACTTGAAAGTTTGTGACAAATTAGGCTCTTTTCAAGGACAAATCTATCGCGAAAATCAGGCAGAAGTCAGAAAATTAACCATTAGCTATTCAGGTTCAGTAACTGACTATGACACCGGAGTATTGACATCCGCTCTGGTACATGGATTTCTGAATACCATTCTGGATGCATCGGTTAATTTTGTAAATGCACTCAGTCTGGCTGAATCAAGAGGCATCGTGGTTGAAGAAAACGTTGTGCATCACGTACAGGATTTTTGCCAATCAGATAATCCTTTCAGTTTCTGGTAAAAAACAGACCAACCTGATTGCAGGTACGGTATTTGGAAATAAAAATTATCGATTTGTGAGATTTAACGACTTTTACCTGGAGGTCATACCGGATGGTTATCTCCTGGTTCTTCATAATTATGACAGGCCCGGGGTGATAGGAAAAGCCACTTCTATCCTTGGAGATCATAATATAAATATTTCCCGCATGCAATTGACCCTGGAGAATTCCTATCAACCGGGATCGAATACATCATGTCTGCAGGAAGCCGTATCCTTTATTAATATTGATCAACCGGCCGATGAATCGATACAAGAAGAGCTGAAACAGTTAGACAATGTTATTGCTGTCCATCAAATCGACTTGAATTAGATTTATAATATTTAGAGTGTTTCAATTAGTATGGCAAATCAAGATAAAAAACATAGAAACAACACACGTCCATCCTGGGATGATTACTTTATGGAAGTGGCTAATGCCATTTCCAAGAGAGCAACTTGTGACCGAGGAGAAAGCGGCTGTGTAATTGCAAAAGACAGACAGCTAATCGTCTCAGGATATGTAGGGTCTCCAACCGGTTTTCGGCATTGTGATGAAGCGGGACACCAGATCAAGAAGGTAACTCATGAAGATGGTGCGGTTACTGAACACTGCATGCGTACCGTCCATGCCGAACAGAATGCCATTTGCCAGGCAGCAAGAATCGGGGTTTCAATATCAGGTGCTACCATTTATACCAGAATGACCCCTTGCAGGACGTGTGCGATGCTTCTTATCAATTGCGGTATTAAGAGAGTTGTTTGTGAGCGAAAATATCACCAGGGAGAAGATTCCGAGAAAATGTTCAGAGAAGCAGGTATTGAGCTGGTTTATAAATACAATGAGCATCAGCAATACTCAAACAAAGAGGAGAATAATTCATGAAGAAATCTTTAGGAGCAAAACCACTGGCCTTCCCCACGCCTGTCTGGATAGTTGGAACATATGATGGAAAAGGTAAACCGAATGTAATGACAGTGGCCTGGGGCGGGATTTGCTGTTCAAAGCCGGCGTGTATTAATGTAGCTCTGAGGAAGGCAACATATACCTATGATAGCATTATTGAGCGGAAGGCCTTTACTGTAAGTATTCCTTCTGAAAAGCATGTTATGGAGGCCGATTATTTCGGGATTGCCACAGGCAGAAAGACAGATAAGTTTGCAGTTACAGGACTCACTCCTGTAAAGAGTGAACTTGTCGACGCTCCTTATGTTGAAAGAAATTTCCATTAGTATTAGAATGCCGGATGACCCATAAGGTTGAAATTGGATTACATACTCAATTCATTGGTGAAATAATGGATGTTAAGGCTGAAGAATCTGTACTTGGAGAAAAAGGGCTTCCTGATGTTGATAAGGCTATGCCATTTCTTTTCGCTCCGGGAAGCCGTACATATCACGGAATAGGAAAGACCCTTGGAAATGCATTCTCTATAGGAAAAGAAATAGAAGGCTTTAAGAATGCTAAAGAAGATTAATCATATTAATGTGGTTGTCAGTGATCTTGATGAGGCAAAGTCATTCTTTATCCTGCTTGGTTTTACCGTAGGAGATGAGTCCGAACTATCAGGAGAGTGGATCTCTTCTATAGTTGACCTGCCGAATGTCATGGCTCGATACGCAACATTAAAGTTACCGGGCACAGAGACAAATCTGGAATTAATTGAATATACCAACCCCCCTTCTGAACGAGATCCTGATATGGGTAAGGCTAACCAGATGGGATTCCGCCATATTGCGTTTGAGGTAGAAAATATCGATGAGATAGTTCAAGGCTTGAAAGATAAGGACATTAAATTCATCAGCTCAATCCATACTTATCCCAAGACAGGTAAGCGCCTGGTCTACTTTTGGGGACCGGACGGAATCTTATTAGAGTTGGCACAGTATTGAATAAATGACATTGGATATAATGACATTGGATATAAAGAACATATTTTCAGGCATTAAAAACCAATCTCCTGAAGAGATATTTGAGCCAATCATTAAAACAAATCAATTCAAAATAGAGCGAATTATATCCAGCGGGCAATCAACCGATAAAGGAAAATGGTATGATCAGGACGTAGACGAATGGGTAATCTTGCTAAAGGGAAGTGCCGGTTTGCTATTTGAAAGCAACAACGAAAAAATTATTATGAAACCTGGTGATTATATCAACATACCTGCTCACCAGAAACATAGAGTAGAGTGGACTGTTGCCGATGAAGAGACTATATGGCTGGCCGTCCGCTACCGGAACGAAACCAGTGAAGTATAACTCATTTCGGACAGGCACAGATAAAGAGATTTGTGCTATCAGCAGGCTTTAGGCTGATGTTGATATAACAACGCTTTAACACTCAACAAATATTTTTACAAACCACTCAAGAAGATATGCAAGATATTCAATATCTATATAAGCCTCTGCGCTGGTGTCCAGATGCAGTTTACAACTTGACGGGAATTCTTCATCGGCCTCCCAAAAGCATAAGTACATTGGCACACGTGGCAAAAGCTTAAACCCGCAAACATAGTCTGCCTTAATTTTCCCATGAACTTCTACTCCTTCAAGCTCCCTACAACGCTCCTTCAGACCGCTCATATTATTATCAAATTTTCCTGCAATCTTGGTCTCCGCCTTCTTTTGAAACGCCTTTGAATGAGAAGCCGTGTTGGGAAAGTGACCCAATGAAACCCAATCTCCCGTTAAAGAAATGTTTCCTTTCATACGAACATAGTCATAGATTATGATCTTTGACCATGAGTCCTGAC
>CAXGMX010000046.1:0-11641 GCA_964010955.1 uncultured bacterium | reverse complement strand
TACCAGAAACAGCAGCCAATCAAAATTTCGCAAACTAGCTATCATATGATATTACCCTAAAAAAAGTGCCTAAAGTGAACTAAAGTGTAAAGTGACTAAAGTAAATAAAGTCATTAGTCAGTGGTCAGTGGTCATTAGTCATTCGTAAATCTTCATGTCTTTCGCCTTTAACCTCAGTGCATATCCGTGTCTTTCCGTGGTTAATTTCTCTTTTGTCTTTTTCTTTTTCTTTTTCTTTTTCTTTGTCTTTAACCACAGTTCTTCGGTTTTTCTCTGCGTTCTCTGCGTCTCCGCGGTGAAAGAAATGGAAAGTGACTAAAGACCAAGCTGTGTCAAAAGGTTTTCAACTACCGGACCCGCCACTTCAGCACCATGGCCTGCTGTATGCTCTATTACAACAGTAAAACAATACTTTGGATTTTTAAAAGGCGCATACCCTACAAACCATGCATGGTTTATATCGTCATCTGCTGTCTGTGTTGTCCCTGTTTTACCGGCTACGCGCAGCTCGCGCAAACCGGTCTTCTTTGTCTGTACCATCGGTCACTACTCTTCGTAACGATCGTTTAATAATATCCATATTCTTCTCTGATACATCTATTCTCTCTGCAGGTTTATGTTCATTGTCCAGGATTATTTTACCATTATATCCTGTTATCTTTTGAAGAATGTACGGATTGATATACCACCCACCGTTTGCAATCATGGCTATCATCTTCGTAATCTGTATCGGTGTAACCAGCATCGCTCCCTGACCAATTGATAAATTTACAGTCTGGGACATAGATTTCGATTCCGGCATATTCCCCTTTTTTTCATAGGCAAGATCAATATTTGTGGTATTTCCCAGGCCCAATTTATCCGCCCACTTTTTTAGTAAAGAACCTCCCAACACCCTTGCAGCTTCAAAGAAAAAGACATTACATGAATATTGTATGGCCTCTTCAACATTCAACAAACCATGGCCATACTCTGAAAAACATCGGAAGCGGCTTCCTCCAACTTTCAATGACCCGTAACATGCAAACTGTGTATTTTCATCTATTTTATTCTCTTCCAGCGCTGCAATTGCCGTAACGATTTTAAAGACTGACCCCGGAGGCAAAGCACTTTGAATAGGCCTGTTGAGGAATGGTTTCTGTGGGTTTCTGCTAAGGGCGGAATAATCCTCATTCAGGGTATTTAAATTATATCTGGGAAATGCCGCCATTGCTATCACTTCACCGTTCCGCGGGTCCATTACTACAACCGAACCCTTCCTCTCCCCCAGAACCTTTTCTGCAATGCCCTGTATCCTGTCATCTATTGTTAAAACAATATTATTCCCGGGTATTGACGGCCTTTCAAGAATAAGCTTATCGGCTCTCATCGTATCAAGGGTTATCTCTTCAAATTTCTCTCCCGGCACACCCATCAACCTTGAATTATATGTCTTTTCAATTCCGGTTTTTCCAAACAGAGAATTCATAGAAATTGCCTTTTGAACAAAATATTCTGATGCCGATTCTTCACTTTCATTCAGGCTTTCAAACCATCTTTCTTAAAATTATTATAGTCGTGTATTTCTTTCTCATCCAACTTGCCAACATAGCCTATTATGTGAGATGATGAATCACCCTTTGGGTACCATCTTACAGGATTTGCATCTATCTGTACACCGGGCAGATTCATCATTCCTGCCTGAAACTTTGCAGCCTTTTCCCATGGCAAGTCTGACAATAATGAATGTGGCACAGTCTCCTCTTTGATGCGTATCTTCCTTTCATTTTTCATCTCTACGACATGTTTAATCTTTTCTACCCTTTTTACAATATTTGTAGTTTTCTCTAAGATATCTGTATATGGAATTTCAAGGAATTCAGCCACTTTCTCTATCCACGATACATTATCAGAATGGCATTTTTTACACAGATTACGAGTTATTTTTTTATCCTTACCTACGGATACTTCTGGCAAAATGTTTTGTTTAATACACAAGAAAGCATTAAATAACTTTGTATAAGATACCGTAAGTTCGAAGGAATGTTTATCTATTGCCAAAACCGAACCTTTTCTATCATATATAGTCCCTCTCAGTGTGTCGATACTGACAGTCCTTATTCTTCTGCTATCAGACATACCACTGAACTTTCCACCTTCAATTATCTGAACGTAAAACAGTTTGCAGAAGACCACAAAGAACAAAACCAATATTATTCCAAAAAATATCTTAAAACGGTTCTTATACATTATCTAAAATTTTCTTTTTAAAGATGGAAATCCAAACGAGGAGTAGAATCTGCTGAACAACCAGAATACCGGAAGAACAATTATAGAATTATAGATTGCGATCAGGGGACATTTCCACGCCATGGAAAATAAGCCTGTCGAGGTTATTAACATTGACAACGAACAAAGGTAGAGTAAATTATAAATTATTGAAATTATAAACGTAACTGAAATTTGTGTTGCCAAATGCCTGCCATAAATATTACTTCTGATTATTGAAACAAGATATCCTGCAATAATGAACAAAACAGTATTCAGACCAAAAGGCCCTTCGGAAAAAATATCTTTAGCAAGGCCGACTACCCAACTTACATGAAACGATCGTTCACGGTTAGCGTTCAATGAGTGAAAAACTAGAAAGATTATAAAGAGGTCAGGTTGGATGCCCAGAAAACTTATGTGGCGCAATAAAGTTGTCTGGATTAATGATATGCATAAAGTAACACTTATTATTGTAATCCACGGCATGAGAATGCCTTTTATATTTCCTAAAATAATGTCTTAAATTACATGGCGCGGCACAGCTGCAACCAAGTTTGAAGTGTCTTAAGTGAACTAAAGTGCCTAAATTTAAAGATTTTTTCTTACCACAACTTTAGCTCACTTCAAACTTCCTGCCCGAACTGATTGGCAGGCGGGTAGGCACTTTTAACTTTTCATGATACGAAAAGAACTTTCTAAAAAAAGAAGGCTTTAAAGAGTAATAGTATATTGTCAATAAGCTAAGAAATGCTTACTCTGGAGTATTTTCTTCTTTTTTCCTCTTGATTACCAATACATTTTCAATCTTTGAGATGTCAATCCTTGGTATAATCTTAATATCTTTAAAAAGACTTGCGCTTTTCTGTTTAACCTCAACAACATTACCTATATATAGAGATTTTGGAAATACCCCCCCCATACCGGAAGATATAATCTTCTCAGGCTTATCCACTTTTATCTGCCGGGGCACATACTTCATCATACATTTGCCATCGGCGGTTCCCTGAACTATTCCCTGTGTTCTTGTCTCGAGAAATCGTGACGGAACATTCGACGCGGGATCAGTAATCAACATAACCCTGCCAGATGAATTCCCTATAGCTGAGATTCGGCCTACAAGCGCATTACCAAAAACTACAACATCTCCAACAGCAACTCCCTGTTTCTTTCCAACATCAACAATAATACTTTTTCTAAAGTTCGAAACGTCGAAGCCAATGATATCTGCAACTACCGGTTCTTCTTTATCATCGATGTTCTTTTTATATTCCGATACAATTTCCAGCTTTTTCTTAAATACATTTATAATATCTTGTTGCTCGATTATCTTATTCTTAAGGAGGAAGACTTCTTTTTCCAGATCATTTTTTTCATCGGCTGCTTTAGATAATGAGCCCAGCTTCTTAAACCCATTCTTGAAGAAATTTGATGTATGAGAAACTATCTTTTGTATTGGCGCAAGGGGTGAAGCAACGGTTACTTTGATGTTATTTGTAATGCTTTCCGGTATGATTAGAAGAGAAATGGATACTATGACAAAAATAAATATTATAAATCTTTTTGTAGATCTGTCACGATTACGCCTCAAGTTCCTTATCCCACAAAACATCCTTATATAAATCTAGATCTTCCAGAAGTATGCCTGTTCCTCTTGCTACCGCCGTAATTGGATCATCTGCCATCCTTACAGGAAGTCCCGTTTCCTCTGCAGCTAATTTATCTAAACCCCTCAGCATTACACCGCCGCCAATCAGAACCATACCTGTAGTCAACAAGTCAGAAGATAATTCCGGTGACGACTTTTCCAACGTCTTCCTTATAGCGTCCATAATAGCATCTGTTGTTGGAAGAAGCGCTTCTCTTATCTCTTCCGAAGTAATCTTTATTGCCCTTGGTAATCCGGCTATGGCATCACGGCCTCTAATTTCCGCTGTAATTTCTTCGTCTAATTTGAAAGCCGATCCAATCTCGACCTTAATGCTTTCGGCGGTTCTATAACCAATATCCAGGCTATAATTACGACGAATAAACTGAACTATTGCTTCATCCATCGCATCACCGGCAACTCTTAAACTCTCATGCGCAAATATATCTCCTAATGAAATAACAGCTACCTCTGTGGTGCCGCCTCCGATGTCAACTATCATACTTGCCACCGGTTCTCCAACGGGAAGTCCGGCTCCAATCGCAGCAGCTTTGGGCTCAGATATTAAATAAACTTCTCTGGCGCCTGCTCTTTCTGCAGAATTCACAACAGCACGTTTTTCCACGGCAGTGATTCCGGATGGAATGGCAACCACGACCCTTGGCCGTATCCCCCATTTTCTTTTATGCACCTTTAATATAAAATACTTAAGCATCGCCTCTGTAATGTCAAAATCGGCAATAACTCCATTCTTCATTGGCCTGATAACAGAAATACTATTTGGGGCTTTCTCCAGCATAGCCCTTGCAGATTGCCCTACGGCATTTCCGTTTAGCAAAACCTTATTTGTCCCCGGTTTCACTGCTACCACAGATGGTTCAAACAATACGATGCCTTCACCGGGAATACATACCAGAGTATTCGCCGTTCCCAGGTCGATACCCATATCTGTAGAAGCCAGTCCTAAAAAATAATCTAAAGGATGCATATTTTTGTCGTATTCTTTCTGAATTTTGGATATAAGCTAAAATTTTACATAGGCTTACGTGAGCGATTATACGTTCACCCATATAAATGTCAAGCGAAAACTCTCCTTCTTAATGCAACCAAACACAGTATAGCGGTTACCAATATACATGAAAACGCAAACACATCACCATGGTTTGTGTACCATGAAGTTACCGAATCCTCAAACCTGATTTTGCTACACAATATACCTTCTACCTCTTTATATTTTCCATATTCAGACAGGTAATCATATATCTCACCGTCTGGTGCAACAAAGGAAGAAATGCCGCTATTAGCAGCACGTGTAATAGTGATCCGATTCTCAACAGCCCTGAAAACCATCACTGCCAGATGCTGATCCAGTTCAGAACTATCATGAAACCAGGCATCATTGGTAATATTTAACAAAAAACCAGCTCCATCTTTCCGAAATTTTCTCACAAAAGGCGCAATTGTATCTTCATAACATATTATTACTCCAAACTTATAGTTTTTATCGTTCTTCTTTGAATCAAGTTCAAATATAGTCCTCCCGTCTCCTCCACTCAAACTTACACTATAAGCACTATCTTGCAAAGAAGGGGATCCAGTCTTCGAATGGAATGAATTCTCCAAAAGGCACGAGATGTATCTTGTCATAACGGTCCACAAGCCTTCCCTTCCTGTCAAAATAAAAGACCGTATTAAAATACAAGGCAGAGGATCCTTTACATCAATTGCCGTACCTCCCAACATCAAATTAGCAGAGGTTGCATCCGTCAATATACGAACCGACTCTTTAGACAGTTTGTCAACCTTCCTGTTAAGAATTTCAGGATCAATATTAAGGATGCCGGGCACCATAGTCTCCGGCCAGACAATCAGGTCAGCTTCCTCCCCAACAGCCCCTAATGATAAGTTTGTGTATTTCATCAATATCTCTTCCTTCTGTTCATCATCGGCCTCAATCTTGACACCCTGTGGAACATTTCCCTGTACAACACAAACGTTGGGGCCATCCTGCAAAACTCTACGGCCTCTTAAATCAAGATAACCATAGGCCAAGACTAAAGACAGCAGAAGAGATGGGATAATTATGGTAAGCCAGAATGTTTTTCCCTTTTTACCAGAAGGAACAACTGAATCTACCCCTGATATGTAATTACGTTTAAGCAATAGTTGTTCTATCAAATCTGCAATAGCCGCATTAAATACAACAATCAGGAACGATATGCCATAGACGCCCGTAATATCCGTAATCTGTATTAAAGGCAGATTTAAATATTGACTGTGACCTGCAAAAAACCATGGGAAACCAAAATATGGAAATGATCTCAGATACTCGAAAGTCACCCAGACAAACGGAGCAACAAAGACATAGGGCAGCCTTAGCCTCCCGCGTAAAAAATGCAAAACAATACCAAAGGCAAAGTAGTAAAAAGCTAAAAAAAGACTTAACAATATCCAGCCAATACCTGTAACAAACCAGAGCCATGACAAGTTGAAGACAAAAAACAGGAAACCAATTAAATACGAAAACAGCCCTACCCTGTAACCGGCCGAAATTATTATGAACCAGGGAACGAGGGCAATCCAGGCTAAATAACTTATACCCGGGTATGGAAATGAGAACGAGAGAAGAGTGATTGCAAGAAAAGAGAGGAAGAGGTTTAAATAGAAAGGTTTTTATACAATATAATTTCCCCGGTAAATAGACTGTGATTAATACAGTTAGATTTCTGGAATCCTCCCGAAAGGGAGGCATAACCCCGCTTCCCCGGACGTAAGGCGCCGAGGACTTTTCGCAGGGAATCCAGAATTGCACTCCCTTGATATAATTAAGATAAAAAAGGGCTTACTTAAAGCAAACCATCTATCAACATAACTTCCACCATATCACCGGCATTCAGCTTCTCAACCGACTCTCTGACAATAAGCAGACAATTGGCCTTTGTGGTTGAAAACAGATCTCCTGAACCGTGCCAGTCTACGAGAGAAACCTTCCACCCGGAACCTGCCTGACTTAATAATGCAGGCCGGTATTCGCGGCGCTTTTTCTTGATCTTAATCTCCCTTTCCAGTTCCGCATGCATTATTGGATGTCCATAAGAGGTGAACCCCATCATCTTCTTGATACATGGTTTTACAAACAGTTCAAAGGTTACAAAGGTTGACACGGGATTACCGGGGAGAGCAAAAACCAGTTTATCTCCCTTCTTGCCAAACACCGTGGGTTTGCCCGGCCTGAGGGCTACTTTCTCAAAAAATATCTTAATGCCGATATCCTGTAACACACCACCTACAAGATCAAACTCCCCCATTGATACTCCTCCGGACAATATCAATATATCTTTTCTTAAACCCCTTTTAATCAATTTCATTATCTCTTTCTCGTTATCATTGACCCTGCCAAGAATCTCAACATCCGGGACGATCTGCCTGGCCTGCGCC
Source organism: uncultured bacterium (assembly GCA_964010955.1). GTDB lineage: Bacteria > Planctomycetota > Brocadiia > Brocadiales > Scalinduaceae > Scalindua. The sequence continues at coordinate 4,308 of CAXGMX010000046.1, read as the reverse complement.
GCCAGAGAATAGCTGTTGCTATTACGTATCTGCCATGGCTTTGGCTTGCGCGTAATCTCTACCAGCTCATCACCTGTAGATATAATGCCTATACTTGGGGTTGAATACGCTTTAACGTTACCGGCGCCAACTGCGGCAAGGACGCCAGCCTCCTGTGCCCTTATCCTCGTTCCCCTGCGAAGAACTACGTTACCAACACGGACATCTTCTCCCTTCCTGGCAATATTTGCACCCTTTTTTGTTCCTTTAAGGATACGCACCTTTCTGTCGTTGTCTAACGGTTTTGTTTCCTCCACCTTTATAACCGCATCAGCACCTTTGGGGACTACGGAACCCGTCATGATCTTAGCTGCCTGTCCCCTGCCAACTCTTTTCTTCGGGTTGTATCCGGCACGTATATTTTCTATAACTTCAAGATCCACCGGTGGATTTATATCATTTGCAATCACAGCATAACCATCCATTGCAGACCTGTTAAATGGCGGCATATTTAAATCTGACTTGATGTCCTCCGCCAGACAAAGTCCGGCTGCATTCTCCAGCTTCACCTTTTTTGGTAACAGTCTTTTCCCATTCTTTAGAACGATCTGCAACGCTTTATCAACACTTATCATAATCTCTCCTTTGATCTTTATTAATCAATTATCGAATTCAATATCTATTAAGATTTGCAGTTTTTATGCAATTCCCGCTTTTTAATGATGTACCGGGAGTTTTTCTAAAAAGAAATGCACTCATACCAATACTAATTCTTTAACGAAATGTTGTCAATGTAGATTTTAATGTTTAGAAGAAACAAAATGATCTTATTTGCCATCCGATTAAGCCTTCAGGTGGGAAGGGTGGATTTGAGTTGTGTTAAGTGGGCGGGATGTATCCTTTTCTCAATCTGCGTCCTGTGTCCTATTTTCTTTATCTCTCTACTTCCCGTAGTTTTTCAGTTCTTCAATTGTCTTAAACGTAATCTGTTCTTCCCCGTGTGACAGGGCAAGAGACTTGAGTTCCTCAAACGTCGAAAAGAGGTCGTAACTCATTGCAGAAATCTGTTCGAAATCAAGGAGTCCCATTCCCCAGAGAAAGGTAAAGCACCTTTTCCTGAGATTTGTGCTCAATTCCGGGTAGCACTCTTCTATCTCCTTTTCCCTGGCTTCCTGAGTGTCATAGGGAGGTTTTCCACTCTTTACAAGACGGCTGTCAATATACACGTTCCAGAGGTATTTGTATCTCCTGAATGCACCGGTACCTTCGGGTGGGATAAGACTCTCTTTGTACTTAAACTTTCCGTCTAACTGGTCTGCCACATGCATGAGTTCATGCCTGACCCTGCCCTCGAGATTCTCTAATGAATCCACTATCTCCAACTCCAGTGATTTGTTATCTGAGCCGAGATAGTTCATATCTATGGGAGTATCGGGGGGATGTTTAATAGATATTTCTTCCAGTTTTTGATTTATACCCAGCTCCCCGGCAACGTCCTCTATCATCTTACATATCTGTTCGCTATTCTCAAAACCCTCAACAATCTTAATCATTTATCTATGCCTTCCTATAAGTGTTGTCCGAACTTCACGTGGAATCAATATTGCTTCTTAAGTCACAGCAATACTATTAAAACAATCATTTAAATTCAACTTTATTCTCTGAATGAAGATTTAGACAGAGAGTGTATAGTATAAATGATTGACTAATCAGTTATCAGGATGTAAATTTACATATTAGGACTCACCGCTCCCCGGACAAAAGACGCCGAGGACTTTCTCCGCCGGTAGGCATCTTTGCGGTGAAAAAGTTTTAAAGGGTAACTGAAAATGGCTGATTTATTTGATGCAAGAGCAAAAGCTGCAAAGAAATCCCCGCTGGCCGATCGGATGAGGCCGCAGAATCTGGCTGAATTTGTCGGACAGGAACACCTTGTCGGACCCGATAGAATCCTCAGGGGATTTATGGAGAGGAAAGAATTAGTATCAATGATTTTCTGGGGACCTCCCGGTGTAGGAAAAACTACACTAGCCTTAATTGTCGCAAGGACAATTGGCGCTCACTTTGTCTCTTTCTCTGCCGTACTGTCAGGCGTCAAGGATATCCGTGCCGTCATCGAAGAGGCCAAACAGCAGCTTAAATACTATGGCAAAAGAACTATCCTTTTTGTCGATGAGATTCACAGATTCAATAAGGCCCAGCAGGATGCCTTTCTCCATCATGTGGAGGACGGCACTATTACATTGATTGGAGCTACGACTGAGAACCCCTCATTCGAGGTTAATGCACCCCTTCTCTCACGCTGTAAGGTGCTGGTGCTGGAACAACTCTCTGCAGACAACATCAAAACCATAATAACCAATACCTTGTCAAACAAAGAGCGGGGGCTTGGCAATCTAAAAATAGCAATAGACGATGACGCCTTCAATTTTATCGTAGAACTTTCTCACGGAGAGGCAAGGGTAGCCTTAAATACTCTTGAGTCGGCATTAATGCTGACAAGCCCCGATAAGAAAGACAAGAGGAGAATTACTTTAAAGATTGCCCAGGAAGCCATGCAGAGAAAGGCGCTTCTTTACGATAAAGGCGGGGAAGAACATTACAATGTGATCTCCGCCTTTATCAAATCCATGCGGGGCAGTGATCCTGATGCAGCTGTATATTGGCTGGCACGTATGCTGGAAGCGGGAGAAGACCCTCTCTTTATTGCGCGGCGTATGGTTATTTTTGCCTCTGAGGATATAGGCAATGCCGATCCGTCGGCTGTACAGGTTGCAGTGGCGGTAAAAGATGCATTTCATTTTGTCGGCATGCCGGAGGGATGGATACCTCTCTCACAGGGTGTAACCTATCTTGCCTCTGCACCAAAGAGCAACGCCTCTTATAAGGCATATCTAAGTGCATTAGAGGATGTCAAAGAAAAAGGCTCCCTGGGAGTACCGCTTCATATCAGAAATGCACCAACGCCCCTGATGAAGGATCTCGGTTATGGAAAAGGATACAAATATCCGCACAATCATGGCGGTCATATAGAACAATCCTATTTACCGGAGGAGCTTCAGGGTAAAGAATACTATAAACCGACAGAAAATGGTTTTGACAAAGAGATTAAAAAACGGCTGGCATCTTACAAGGCAAAACAAAAGAAGGCTAAATAGATACGACTTAAACCTTTCAATCTTACTTTTATAAGTAAAATTAAATAAGGATATCACAAAATGACAAGGAATATGAAGAATATTAGTATCTCTGGTATCATCCTTCTAATAGTCTTCTCATCCGAATTATTAAGTGCAGGACAATCAGATCTTCCGGAACCTGAAATGTTGCAGGAATCTTACCTGCAGGGCAGTAGAGAGGAAAGGAACCAACAGTGCAGTAAAGAGGTGTCATCAGCATTAGGAAGAGAATGTACTTTCTGCCATAACGAAGATGTAACTCATTTTACGGAAAAAGGGGAGAGGGCAAAGGAGGATATGAAGGCCTCAATTGCAATTGGAGTGAAATGTGATTACTGCCATGCGGGGAAAAAACAATTTACAGACAAATTAGAAGTAGCTGCAAGAATGTTTGAACTGTCAGAAATGATGGCTATAGAATGTAATTATTGCCATGCAGGAGAAAACATTCTTACTCATGAGGGGAAGATGGCAAAGACAGCCATGATGCTACAGAAATGGTCAGAAACCGGCAACAAGAAATGCCTGGATTGTCATGTTGAAAAGAAGCCGTTTGAATTGAACTTTCATGGCTGGGAAATCTTAAATGCCCAAAAAGGACTTTTAGGTATGTAAAATAGCAATAACATTCTACATTTGTTCTTTCTCTTTCACCTGATCTTCTTTCCTTCTGCTTCTTAATCGTCCCCTTAGCATCAATATGACAATTATGAGATATATGGTTACCGCTTGAAGAAGAATCAATAAGGCATCAAGTATACTTCCATTTTTCAACACCAGAGCGCTCAAGCCTAATGATGCAGTAAGAAAATAAATGAAGAAAACTGTCTGTTTAACACTTAAACCCAAACCTATAAGTCTATGATGAAGGTGGTCTTTCCCTGTAAATTCCAACCACTGATTAAAACTGATTATTCTTTTAGAGGCAATCCTGGAAGCTGTCGTATAAACCATATCAAAAATAAATATATCCATTATGAGTATGGGCATGGCATACGCTTTTATAGGGTCTTCGCCACCCCAACCTCCCATTAGGACCATACCGGCTAACATAAATCCCATGAAAGTACTCCCTGCATCTCCAAGGAAAATAACGGCAGGTTTTCTGTATCCAAAATTATAAGGTAAAACCCGAGACAATACGTGGCGT
>CAXGMX010000045.1:0-11969 GCA_964010955.1 uncultured bacterium | reverse complement strand
CTCTGCATAGCAAGGAGTCTTTCCACCTCAGCAGCGCGTTCCGGCTCGTGTTCTGCAACGTCTTGCAGCAGATAAATGCCGTCGGCATAATTATCGGCTGTGACAATATTCATGCCGTTGCTCACCCTAGCTTCCTCTATTATATAGTCCATCACCTCTCTCCGCTGATCGTTGAAGATGTCCCAGTCAATAATCTCCTTCCCTCTGCCTCCGTACACAAGCTGGAAGAGTGAGAATCTTGGTATTTTTTCGCGCCTGGTTATCTCAAGAACCTTGGGCAGCTCGTCGTAGTTCTGATTGGTAATGGCAAACCTCACGCCTGTATTAACCTCTTCCTCCATGAGGTACCTCAACCCCTGAAGCGACTTCTCAAAGGCCCCCTTGGCCCCCCGAAATCTGTCGTGGGCTTCTTCGCTGCCGTCCAGGCTGACTCCTACATAGACGAAGCCGGCTTCCTTGATTTTCTTCGCCGCTTCCCTGGTTATAAGGGTGCTGTTGGTCGATAGTATGGTCCTGAGTCCGAGCTTCATGGCATACACGTTAAGCTCATATATATCGTTTCGCAACAACGGCTCTCCGCCGGAGAAAACGAGCATGGGCGATTTTATAGCCGCTAAATCCTCGATCATTTCCATCGCCTCTCTGGTTGTGAGTTCCCCCATATCTGCATCAGACTCTTCCTCACCCACTGCGTTAACATAACAATGGGCGCAGCTCAGATTGCACTTCCTGGTTACATTCCAGACTACCATAGGGGATGTTGTCTTAGAGAAGCGAAGCATCCATTTTGGAACCTCCTCCTTGACTGCTGAGTACCTTTTTATTTCATTCAGCGTTTTTGTGCTTTGTAAAAGCTTCGAACAATTTATCATCCGAACACCGCATCTTTCAATCGAAGAGAAACAATAAATAAATTAGGCACGGACAAACAGAATTTGTCCGTGCCTTCCTGTAACCTACTTAAATAATCCGCAAAACCTATTAATATATGTCTCGTACTGTGTTGTATACATTGAACTTACCTGTAGGCGTGAGAAGATTCGGGATCCTTGTCTTTATCGTCATAGTTGCGTCATCAATCACCACTATCTCACCTGCTTTACCCTTGTCAGCATCGCCCAAATTACCCCAGATGCTTACCCAGAGCTCGTCTCCTGCTTTATTGTACTCCATGTGCACAGCCTTGCCATAGTCTGCGACTTTCAAGGTCTTGAATATTCCACCTTTAATATTTGCCTTGTCAAAGATACCAAGAGTTGTCCTATTCACCTCTTTCTTACTAACAGGATGGTCAACCCAAACCCACTTGCTTTTCGGATGGGTCTTAATGAACAGGTTGCCAGAACTAAGCGCTTGTACTTTTGCAACCATCTTAAAGGCATGCTCCGGATGACCCTCCGGATCCGTACCTATAATTGAAATTACATCATCGCCAATGTGCCCCGTTGCCCAGACCGGACCGAACTCTGGATCAACCCAGTTTGCACCTCTTCCGGGATGCGGTTTAGTGCCGCCGGTATCAACATTTGCAACGAGCTTCCTTTCCTTAGTATCTATTATTGATACCTTGTTCCTAGCGTTCGCTGCCACAAGGAAGTAACGCTTGGTTGAATCCCAACCTCCGTCATGCAAGAAGCGTTCGGCCTCAATCATTGTAATGGTAGGGTTGTTTGGGTCTTCATAATTAACGAGCCATACCAGTCCTGTTTCTTTAATGTTCAAGACCCATTCAGGTGCGATGTGCGACGATACAATGCTGGCTACTCGCGGCTCCGGGTGAAACTCTTCTGTGTCGTAGGTGTAGCCCAGTGTGCTCACGATTTTAATTGGCTCAAGTGTCATGCCGTCCAGTATCACAAACTGAGGCGGCCAGTAACCGCCGACTACGGCATACTTGTCTTCGTAGCCTTTAAACTTGCTCGTATCAATGGACCTCGCGTCAAGGGAGCATCGGATCTCTGCTACGGTTGCAGGCTTTTTCATAAAGAGGTCTATCATAGTCGCCTTGCCATCCCTGCCTATGGAATACACGTATCTTCCTGACGCTGACATTCTGGTGATGTGTACCGCATAGCCTGAATCAACTGTGCTTATTACTTCTTTGGTGTCACCGTCAATAATCGCTATCTTGCCGGCGTCACGCAGAACCACGGAGAACATATTATCTATGTCACGATCGTGCTCAGGCGCAGTGGGACGTTTATCCGGCGGGATTATCAATTTCCAACTATCTCTAACGGACTTCATATCCCATTGAGGCGGAATAGGAGGTTCGTTCTGAATGTACTTCACCATGAGAGCTGTCTCTTCTTTGGTCATAACACCCATTTGTCCCCAGCCAGGCATACCTTTAGCGGTTCCATACCATAACATATCTGTGAGCTTCCTATCTCCCTTGGGTATCATCTTGGCTGGAGTTAGATTTGGCCCGGTAGCTCCTTTTCTCAGAACGCCATGACAACCTGCGCAACGGTCGAAGTATACCTGCCTCATCTGTTCGAACTCTTCAGGGGTAAGGGTAAGCTCCGTCTCCGAGGCAACCTCCGCCTCCCCTGCTCCCTCAACTATCGCCTGTGTACCACCTGCCACAAAAGCAACAACTAACATTAACATAAATGCAATTAAATATTTTCGCATATCTTTCACCTCCATGAAATTGACTTTGATAAAGGACATCTCCCTTTTCACTAGAGTTTGTGCGTTTCCTCTTGTTTTTGTTCTTCTTCAGCACAAGCAAAATTGCACGCACACATCATTTAGACCAACAGAAATAACTATCCTAAAAATTTCTTATTCAACATACTTTACTGAAAACAACTCCTTCTCAGAGTTTAAGCGTCCCCCTCCACCTTTCACGGTATAAAAGTTTTAAAAGATAAGATTTGAAATACAAGATGCACGTGTGCCAGAATTGATATTCAACTGTATTTATAGTTAAACTCGACTATTAATTCTCTATTTACATAGAGTAATCACTCTATTTCAAGGATATAACTTTAAGGATGCAAAATATGTACCGTTTAAAAGGAAAACAGCCACAACCACCTAAGCCTTTTCTTTTAATAGACATACGCAAATATGTTTTGTGAGGAGACAATTTGATTATCGCTTCTATATAATCTTCCTTTGACAACCTGTCAATTCATATTGCAATTCAAGAAATGAAGGACATTATGTCAGCACTTAACAGGTTGCCCGAAAATGTAAAATCCAAAAAGATCACATATTTATTCTAAAGAAACTAACCTATGACTCGCAAATTTGTCAAAATGCCTATTCCTGGACAGCCTGTTAAAAACGATAACTGTTTGTTTTACTCCGGAGAAATATTATGTGGAGAACCGTACGCTAAAGTACATATTGGAATATTTAATCTATGGAAAGATATTAACTTTATAACGTTCTTAAAGTTGTTTAGAACAGAAAAAAGCGTGAAAAAACAAAGTTCTTGTGAAATATTACAAAAAACATTTGCCAATGACCTAATCTACAGTTTGAGCCTCTTTCTTCGCTTGAGCTATAATTGCCTGAGTAAGGTGTGACGGAACTATATCATAATGTGAAAGCTCCATCGTATATGAACCCCTGCCACCTGTCATTGATTTTAGCTCTGTCTCGTAGTTTTTAACCTCATCCATGGGAATACTGGCCTTTAAAACCTGAAGATCTCCAAACGAATCCATACCCTGTACACGCCCTCTCCTCGAGGAAAGGTTACCTGTTATATCACCCATAAACTCGGAAGGTATGGTTACCTCTATGTTAACCACAGGCTCCAGCAAAACAGGTTTTGCATCGTTAAATGCCAGATTAAATGCCTTTGATGCTGCTATCTTAAACGCAGCTTCAGAAGAATCAACATTATGGAAAGTACCGTCGTATAGTTCGACTTTTACGTCTACTATCGGATTATTACTTAGGATCCCCTTTGCAATTGTTTCCTTTAAACCCTTTTCCACCGCCGGAATATACTGAGATGGAATTGCACCGCCAACTATTTTACTTACGAATTCAAAACCACCACCCCTCTCCAGCGGTTCTATACGCAAATAAACTTCACCATACTGCCCCTTACCTCCAGTCTGCTTTTTATGTTTATATTGCGCTTTCGCTTTCGTTGTAATCGTTTCTTTGTGGGGAATCTTTGGTTGTCGCGACTCTACCTCAATGTCATAACGACTCTTTAGTCTACTCAGGATTACATCCAGGTGCAGATTACTCATACCCGTGACAACTAATTCATGCGTTTGAACATCTCTTGAAACCTTAAATGTACTGTCTTCAACTACCAGCCTGTGTAGCGTTTCACTTATCTTTTGTTCCGCCCCGCGGCTCTTAGGCTCAATGGCCAGAGACGCCATAGGATTCGGAAATTTAATATCCTTAAACTTAACTTTCACGTGAGGGTCACATAATGTATCTGAAACAGATATATCATCGACTTTTGATATTGTAACAATATCACCAGGTATGGCCCCACCTATTTCCTGCTGTTCTTTTCCGAAAGTCTTAAACATGTGTCCGATCTTTTCATTCTTTTCAGTACGAACGTTATAAACTTCCGGATGACCTTCCAACATTCCTGAAAAAACCCTGAAAAAGCTAAGCTTGCCAACAAAAGGGTCCGTAATTGATTTGAACACCTGTGCGCAGAAAGGAGCGCTCTTTGAGACCTCTATCTCTTTTTTCCCCTTCCCCTTCTATACTGACGCACATCCGTGCCAAACCTTTTTCAGGTGAAGGAGTAGACTTTGAAATTACACCCAGAACCTCTTCGACACCCAAACTCCCCTTGTTTTCACAGCATAAGACCGGCACAATACTACCAGAAGCAACAGCAGTGCCAAGGCACCCCTGAAGTGTTTCAACATCTATTTCCTGCCCATCAAGATACTTTTCCAGTTGTTCATCGCACACAGAAACAATTGCTTCAACCAACTTCTCACGGTTCTGACTTACATCACCAACCACTTCGCCCGGTACTTCATCAGGCAGGTTTAATATGTCGACTACTCCTTTAAAATCCGTCCCATGACCTACAGGCAACATTAAGGGTATACACTCTTCACCAAATGTATTCTGGATAGAATCCAAAAGTGCCGGGAAGTCAATGTTTTCACCATCCATCTTTGTGATTACAACCACTCGAGCCAACCCTGCATCACCGGCAATATCCCACATTTTTTGAGTGTTGACCTGGATTCCACTTGTAGCAGCAATTACTATTACTGCAGTTTCCACGGCACTTAAGGCACCGATCGAACCGTTTATAAAGTCAGGATATCCAGGAGTATCAATTATGTTAATCTCTCTGTCTTGCCAGCTGCAATGCAGAATTGAAGAATCGATGGTAGTTTTTCTCTCTTTTTCTTCCGGATCAAAATCTGAAATGGAAGTACCATCATCAACACTACCTAAACGTTTTGTAGCGCCTGCCTTAAAAAGTATACCTTCAACCAGCGAAGTTTTTCCTGACGCACCATGTCCAACAAATGCCACGTTCCTGATATCTTTCGTTTCATATTGTCCCATTGTATGCCTCCATAGAGAGTCCACTCTTGCTTATTTTTATTGCCTCTGACAACGAAATATTACCCGTATAGAGCGCTTTGCCGATAATCATTCCCTCAAGAGGAAAAAGAGATAGCTTCTTTACGTCTTCAATAGAAGACACTCCCCCTGAAGCGATAACCGGCATATTAACACTCTTTGTAAAGTCTAAAATACTTGAAAAGCTTGGCCCCTGCAGCATCCCATCTTTTGAAATATCCGTAAAAATAACGGCGGCAGGATTTGCCTTCTCTATTTCCCGTGCAAAATCAATGGCCGTACTGTCCGAAACAGACGTCCATCCTTTTACGGCGACCCTGCCATTCTCCGCATCAATCCCGACTGCTATTTTTCCGGGAAACTCAGAACACAGTTCAAAGAGCCACTCTGGTGAGTCGAGCGCCCTCGTCCCTATAATAAGCCTGTCAATACCCATACCAATCAATTCCTCTACGACTTGCTTATGCCTGATACCCCCTCCGACCTGTATGCATACGTCAACATTCTCCTTAATCTGCTTTATAATATGCATATTCCTGGGCTCACCCCCAAATGCCCCATCAAGATCAACAACATGGATATATTCCGCCCCCTGCGCCTTCCAATCTTCAGCAACTTGCACTGGATTGTCCGAAAAGACCGTCTCATGCTCCTTCTTTCCCATAGACAGCCTGACACATTTTCCGTCTTTTAAATCTATTGCAGGTATTATTAACATATCTATAATTCACCAAAGTTCTTGAGAATCATCAAACCATAATGTTGACTCTTCTCCGGATGAAACTGCATTGCAAAGACATTATCGATTGATATCATTGATACAAATGCGGCACCGTACTCAGTTTCGGTAGCCACAACATCACGCTGATCAGGAATTACATAATAAGAGTGTACGAAGTACATATATGGATTATCCGGCAATCCGTTTAAAATAGGCACCTCTTTCCTTGCTCTAATCCTGTTCCACCCCATATGAGGTATTTTCAGTTTCTGGTTGTCTCCACCAGACAATCTGTCAGGTTTAAACCTTACTACCTCACCAGGCACTATGTTCAGGCCTTCGTGCCCACCATACTCACTGCTCCTGGTAAAAAGCAGATGGAGTCCAAGGCAAATCCCCAAGAAAAGTTTACCTTTTTTTATATGATTTATTATTGGTTCTACTAAATTCCTTTCCGTGCAAACCTTCTTTAGCATCCTTAAAGGCTCCAACACCCGGCAACACAATCTTATCAGCTTTTTCTATTGTTTCAGGTTTATCCGTTACTACTGATTTAAAACCAACTTTTTCGAATGCCTTTTCTACACTCCTTAAGTTGCCCATTCCATAATCAATAATCGCAATCATCTGTCTGTCAGAATAACAATCTCTACGCGTCGATTTTTCTTCTTACCTTCCTTGCTCTTGTTGCTTGCAACAGGCTGATGTTTTCCAAAACCGGCAATATATAACTTTTTAGGGTCTAAACGGCAACTGTCTACCAGATAATGAAGTACATTTGATGCCCTCAAAGCAGAAAGTTCCCAATTGGACTTATAAACATTTTTTGTACGTTTAAGCGGATCACTATCAGTATGCCCCTCAATTCTAATGGTTGCATTGGGGAAATCTTTTTTGAGTACATTACATACTTTCGTCAGGCTGTTCTTTGCTTCCTTCTTCAGTTTGGTCTGGCCAGAATTAAATAAGATTGACGATGGAAGCATAACCGAAATCTTACCTTCCTTAATCCGGACAGATGCACCGGAACCACTCAGCCTCTCCTCCATACTACGCCTTGCATTCTCTAACCTGTCCCGCTCCTCAATCAATTCTGCCTTTTCCTGTTCACTTAGATTATATCTACTATCCAAATCATCTCTTTCCCTTTGCAACTCTTCTATTCTTTGATTCATTACTACTCTTTCTTCACGAAGACTCTTCAACTCAGCACATCCAACAAAAAGAACCATCAATGACAAAAAGAGACACCTCACAAAACCAGATTTAAACCACATAAATACCTCCGTTCTCTAAAAGATTGAGACTATAAAAAGTTGAAAAATGCTTAAATAAATATTTAAATAGTAATCAATAGTCTTAATAGAAAAATCTTTAAATAATAAACATATAAAAGCTGCCAGTGACAAAAACGGACCGTAAGGAATCACATTGCCTCTTTTTAGGTTAGTGCGTTATGTTAATAGAACGTTATTTCGTTTTCAAGCAGAAATATCTTAACCCTAACAAGTCGGAATTTACAAATATTGAGGAATTCCTGTCTGCCGACAGGCAGGGAGGTATTAAGGGATTAGAGTATTTTTCCCCAATTCTTGAATTCCTAAAATCCGTAAATTGCAAATGGATTATGAAATATCTTTTATTTCAAGTTCTACAGCTTCTTTATACATCCCATTATAGTTAGACAAATTATCTGCTTCTTTCCGGAATGGAGACCTTAGTACATAAGATATAGAATAATTCCCATTATTTTCCTTAAGTACATCAATCTTATCTCCCATCCCAAATGCAACTGCCTTGAACGAAACGTCTCCCCGGCGCACATAGAAACCCAGGTGCTTACCATTAACCCCAAAACGACGTATCTGACCAACAATACCTACATCTCTGGTGGCAAAGACAGGAACAGGGTTGCCTTCTCCATGAGGTAACAAACATTTTAATTCTTCTAATAAAGATCTTGAAATAGATGACAACTCAACTTCAAGATCTATATTTAACGCTGAAATTAAATCTTCTTCTTCCAACTGTCCTTTTGAAATAGTATTAAATACCTTCTTAAACTCTGGAATATCTTTTTCCAATATTCTCAACCCGGCTGCTTGTGAATGACCACCGAATGAAATAAGCAACTTCCTGTCTGTGGAAAGCTCCTGACATTTTAGTAACGCATTGTGTAAATGGAAATTAGGAATAGACCGCGCAGAGCCATGCCCTACTTCGCCATCAATCGCAATTATAATGACCGGCCTGTGAAATTCAGATGCCAGCCTTGAAGCCACAACCCCTATCACCCCTTGATGCCAGTTGTCATCGGATATTATAATTGCCATATCAGAGTTGAAATCTACATCATCTAATACTTTCTTTCTTGCCGATTTCAGTATATCGCTTTGTATTTTCTTCCTTTTCTTATTTTCACTTTCTAAATATAAGGCGATCTCCTTTGCTGTATCCTCACACTTTGTAGTCAACATTTCAACTGCCTTTTTCGCGTTCCCCACTCTGCCGGCAGCATTAATTCTCGGCCCTAAACAGAATCCGACATGATAAGAATAAATCTTTTTACCATTAAGCCCTGCAACTTCTTTTAATGCCTTAATTCCCGGATTTTCAGAATGCTGTAGAGAACTAAGTCCATATTTTGCCAATATCCTGTTTTCCTGCTTCAATGGAACTACATCAGCAATTGTACCTAATGCTGCCAATCCCATAGCACTCATAAGAAAATCTTTAAACTCATTTGCTAACTTTTTTGTTACCTGCCCTACTAACACGCGCAGACAAATGATCAGTACTGGTTGACGCGCTTTGCCCCAGTGCCCAGGCAAGCATAAAAGCAACCCCAACACCGGAAAGCTCCCTGAATGGATAATTGGAAGTGGCCAGTTTCGGATTAATCAATCCAAAAGCGCTATCGCAACCACCAGGACCCCCTGTCCGTCCGGCCTCCGGTAGTTCGCCACATGGTTCGTGGTGATCAGTAATTATGAGATCAATACCTTTTTCCCTGGCAAATTCAGCCTCCTCAAAAGAATTGACACCACAATCAACAGTAATAATAACCTTTGTGCCAGTTTTGCTTATCGTCTCGATTGCCCATGTGCTTAAACCATAACCTTCTTCTAATCTGTCCGGTATGTAATAATCGATTATAGACTTCTGACCCCAATATAACCCGGAAAGAGTCTCAAGACACTGCACCATCAATGCAGTTGCAGAAATACCATCTACATCATAATCACCATATATCGTAACTTTTTCACCTTTACTTAACGCATCAATAATCCTCTTGCTCGATTTTTCTATATCAGGCAACAACATTGGATCACTAAGTAAAGACAGGTCTGATTGTATAAAAGCCCTGGCAGATTCTACATCGGTAAGTCCTCTATTGATTAACAGTTGTGATAATACCGGGGAGATACGAAGTGAATTAGAAATCTCCGCCTGGAGTTCTGTATTCAAAGGTGGGATAATCCATTTCTTTTGGGACAATTCCTGGATGGCCATTCAATTTTAATCGGCAATTACCAATTTATGATTTAAACAGGATATCCTGTATTCTGTCAATAAATGCTTGATTGGAATATTCCCCTTCCGAATAAGGGTTGATTACATAAAATGGTACATCGTATCCAAGAGCAAGCATTTTCTCTTTGCATTTTTCAATCTCTTTTATTGTATGACGTTTATGCACATTAATAACGACAAAGTCTATTTTATTGAGCAATATTTTTGCAGACCTTTTTATTTTCGCTACAGAGGGAGATACAACCAGAACCGCCACATCCGCATCATGAACACGGAGGAAACTATTGCCTTCAATCACGAGATTATGTTCTTTGTCAAAACAGGCCAGCGCTGCCTCAATACCAGCTTTCTCTACATCCGAGTCGGATTGTAACCACACCACTTTAGAAGCGCCTGCTGTTGACAACCGATCAGTATCTTTTCCTTTTTCCCTTATAATATCATCACTTGTTAAAATCTTAAAAGGTTCATATCCGTCATCACACGTATCACATCCCGTGTGCCTGGGACAAGAACCTTCATGCCTTATTGTAATTTTCAAGGCACTCCAGGGTCTTTTATAATGAAATAATTCAGGAAAATTTTCTATTGTTTCGCGAGACGTACTTCCTGCATGTTGGAGCACACGTCCATATTTCTCTGTCTTCTCTTTAGGGGAAAATGTACGATTTGATAGACTACTTAAGATATACGATGCTACAGTAGTCTTGCCTACTCTACTTGCAGTTCCAGCAACGGTAATTATTTTCATCTGTAAATGTTACAAATTTTTATCAAATTTAAAATAACAAACCTAACTACCTGTTTTCAGAAGATCTTCGTATTCGTTCATAAAATACCTGATTGTGGATAATACGGGATTAGGCGCCGTTTGTCCAAGTCCACATAGAGATGCAGTTTTTGTAACATACGCCATTTCTTTCAAATCTTCTATATCGCTTCCGCATCCATTTCCTTCGGCTATTCTTGTCAATACATCCAGCATCTTTTTTGTTCCAAACTCTACAAGGCACACATTTCCCGCAAGACTCTTCCTGTACAAATTCCATAAAATACTTTGATATATCAACCATTGACGTATCGCTATCCATAACAATAAGCCCTCCAGATCCCATAATAGCGCCAACTTCCTTTACGGTTTCATAATCAATCGGTAAATCCAGGTGTTCTGCAGGCACACAACCACCTGAAGGACCTCCCATCTGTGCCGCCTTAAATTCACGGCGACCGGGTATGCCGCCACCTATATCAAAGATAATCTCTCTAAGAGTTGTACCCATTGGAACCTCTACCAATCCTGTATTTTTTACCTTTCCCGCCAGTGCAAATATCTTGGTTCCCCCTACCGTTTTTAGTACCGAGTTGTTTATACCATTCCGAACCCTCAGAAAGAATCACAGGTATATTAGCTAATGTTTCTACATTATTAATATTAGTAGGTTTATTCCACAATCCGGAATTTGCAGGAAAAGGAGGCCGTGGGCGTGGCATTCCCCTTTTACCTTCAACGGAAGCAATTAAGGCTGTCTCCTCACCGCAGACAAAAGCACCTGCCCCCATCTTGATCTCCAGATCAAAATTAAACCCGGTTCCAAAGATGTTGTTTCCAAGTAAATTCAATTCTCTAGCCTGTGCAATAGCATTTTTAAGATGACTAACAGCAATTGGATATTCAGCCCGAACGTAGATAAAGCCTTTTTCAGAGCCGATCGTGTGCGCGGCAATAAGCATCCCCTCAATTACCGCGTGAGGATCGCCTTCCAATACCGCTCTGTCCATAAACGCCCCGGGGTCACCTTCATCAGCATTACATATTACATATTTAGTATCACCCTTTGCCTTTCTACAAAATTCCCACTTAAGCCCGGTTGGGAACCCGGCACCACCGCGTCCCCTTAAACCGGAACTCTTAATCTCATTAATTATATAATTCGGGTCAACGTCAAGAAGTGCCATTGCAAATGCCTCGTATCCTTTTCTGGCTATATAGTGTTCAACATTTTTCGGGTCAATTATTCCGCAGTTTCTAAGAACAATCTTTTTTTGTTTTCTATAAAAAGGAATGTCCTTTAAATAAGGTATTTTTTTACCGGCTTCCGCATAACAAAGTTTATTTATAACCTCACCATTCAAAACTGTACTGGAAATAATATCAGGCACAATA
>CAXGMX010000044.1:0-12035 GCA_964010955.1 uncultured bacterium | reverse complement strand
CGTATAAATATTAATTACCTCTATCTACTGCCATTGGTTTTTGTCATGGTGCTGGCGTATATTATGTTCTTTAAGAGCAGACAGAATGCTTTAAAGAGATTTGTTCAGGCGGAATTGATGGATAGCATCGTAATGTCAGTAAGCAGGAGGAAGCAGATTATAAAGGCAGCCTTTGTTATTTCTGCCATAACCTTCCTTATTTTTTCCCTGGTACAGCCAAAATGGGGATACCATTGGGAAGATGTGGAGAGGAGGGGAATTGATATTGTTGTTGCCGTAGACACATCTCGGAGTATGCTTGCGGACGATATCAAGCCAAATAGATTGGAGGCTGCCAAAAGAGAAATCAAAGATTTGATTGATATTATAGACGGCGACAGGGTTGGCCTGGTTGCATTTGCGGGGACAGCCTTTCTTCAATGCCCCCTGACCCTTGACTACGGCGCATTCAGCCTTTTTCTGGATGATCTCGATACGCGTCTGATTCCTGTAGGCGGTACGTCCTTTGGTGAGGCGATAAATAAGAGTATGTCTGCATTTAGTGATAAACTGAAAAAACACAAGGCAATCGTACTTATTACTGATGGAGAGGATCATCAGGGTAACGCTATGGAAATTGCAAAGGCTGCAAAGGAAAAGGGTATAATTATATATACAGTTGGTGTTGGCAAGAAAGAGGGAGCTTATATTAAAATAAGAGATAATAAGGGGAGAGAGGAGTTATTAAAAGATAGAGAAGGAAAGGTTGTCAAATCGCGTCTTGACGAAGTATTATTAAATAAGATTGCCGTGGGAACAGGAGGTGCGTATTCTCCTGCATACGGAATTCAATGGGGTCTGGCTAATATTTATACAAACCTCATAGCTAAAAATGGAGGATAAGCAATTAGGCGGCAGGAAGATAAGATTATATGAAAACCGATATCAGATTCCATTATTTATAGCACTTATTCTTATAGTGTTGGAATCATTGATTGGAGAACGTACCAGGAAACGTAAGACTCAAATTGATAGAGGGATTTGAAGGATTTACGAGTTAAAGGATTGAGGGATTCCTAAATTAACAGATAACAATATTCGTTAGATTATCATGATAGAATTCAGCACAAAATTAAGAATCTTTATAATATCATTAGCCTGTCTATTCCTGATCGGCTGGATAGACCCTGCTGCTGACAAAAACGAAGAAGGGCGTCAGCATTATGACGAAGGGGAGTATGGCGAAGCAATAAGTAAGTTTACAGATGCGCAGTTACATTTGCCTGAATCGGATTCACTAAATTTTAACATTGCAAATACTCATTATAAAGTGGGTAAACTTCCAGAGGCTGAAAAATCTTATAAAGGTATTCTGGATTCAAAGGATGTTACTTTAAAGGCAAAGGCTAATTATAATATGGGTAACACCATGTTTAAGCAGGGCAAGCTTAACGAGGCCCTGGACTTTTACAAGAAGGCTATTAAGTTGACGGAAAAAGAATCTGATGTAAATGGTGATGAAATAAAAGGGGTCAGAGAAGATGCAAAGTATAATTACGAGTTTGTACAGAAAAAGATGGAAGAGATGAAAAAGGAGCAGCAGGAAAGAGAGGAAAAAGAAGAGCAGGAGAAACAGGAAAAACAGGAGCAGGAAAAGCAGGACGATCAAAAACAGGGAGAAGAACAGGAAGAAAAAAATCCTGATCAGCAGGAGCAGCAGCAACAAGAAAAGGAGCAGGAAGAACAAGACAAAGGTAATAAAGGTAAACAGGAAAAGGAACTGCCACCACCACCGGAAAATGAGAAGTCTCCCTCGCAGCCTTATGAGAAAAAAGAGATGACAAAGGAAGAAGCGGAGAGGATTCTTGATGCGTTGAGGCAATCAGAGCGCTCCGCACGGGATATGCAGGAAAAAGAAGAAGAGTCTACACCGTTTATGATAGAGAAAAACTGGTAAAAGATGATAAAAAGAATTTCCTCAATTATAATATTTATATTTATGCTTAATCTGGTTTCTACTGCGTATGCAAAGGAAATAAAGGTTGTCATTAGCGTTGACAAAACAGTGGTAGAGGCGGGCAGCCATTTTCGTATGACTATTGGTGTGCAGGGAGCATTTGATACTGAAATACCAAAGCTAACACCACCAGAGAATTTTATATTGATGTATGGGCCGAGCGTGTCAACTCAAACCTCTATAGTAAACAACGTTGTAGCGGTTTTTTCGCGGATTTACGTATAGTTTCAGTCCAACAGAAACAGGTATATTTGAATTAGGGCCGGCGACTTTAGAATATAAGGGGAAAGTATATACATCGAATTCTGTCAAGATTGAGGTTGTTAAAAGAACACCATTTGAAGGCGATGTAGATCCTGATAAAGAGAGAAGTAAAAGAATTGACATAAATAAAAGAATATTTGTTGAACTCGAAACTGACAAGAAGGAAGCCTATATATATGAACAGATTGTTGAGTCTTTTAAACTATTTTTTCAGAAGGGATTACCGATAGATGACCTTGATTATGTTGCCGCTTCTACAAAGAGTTTTCTTTGCAGAGAAGCTCGGCGAAGAGCGTCGCTATGAAGAAGTGCGTGATGGGATACTATATAATGTAATAGAGCTTCGTACAGCGCTATTTCCTCTGGTTTCCGGTAATATAGAAATACCGCCCGCAAAATTTAATTGTAATATTATAATCAGGCAACAAGGTTATAGTAATTCTATTTTTGATGAGTTCGCTGGCAGAGGCGGACAGAAATATCCGGTGGAAAGAAGCACTGACTCAATAAAGTTGAAAATAAAATCCCTGCCGGAATCGGATAAACCAGAGGATTTTGCCGGTACAGTAGGAAGATTTACCATGGGCGTTCTTGCAAAACCCACAAAAGTAAAGGTTGGCGACCCGATAACACTATCGATAAATATTCGGGGAGAAGGAAATATACAGACAATAGGTGAACCGGTACTTGCCCCAGGAGACGAAAAAGATTTCAAGATTTATCCTGCGGAAACTGATACGACAATTACTGACAGAGGAGACGGCATAAAGGGTGAAAAGCTTTTCAGTAAGGTAGTTGAACCACAGCATGAAAATATTGACATGATACCGGCGATATCATTCAGCTACTTTGATCCGGAACTGGAGAAATATATGACTATTACTCACAATCCGATTCCTATTGTGGTAGAACACTCTGAAGTAGAAATTCCCATACGCTTTTCTCTTGAAGATGCCGAAAAGGTAAAGGGGCAGGTTAAGATTTTGACCAAAGATATACTGCCCATAATGTCTGATTTATACTCATACAAAAATCAGGGCATTGCTTTATATAATAGGTCTTTATTCCTGGCCTTTATTTTTCTTACACCAATACTTGTTGTGATAGTATGTGTTTATATACAGAGACACAGAGAACTGTTGCAGACTGATGTGGGTTATGCCAGGAAGAGACGCGCATTATCCAGGGCAAAGAAGCAGCTTTCAAATGCAAGACGGCTTGTGCAACTTGACAATCCTTCTGAGTTTTATTCTACGCTTGCCAAAACCGTCATGGAACATATCGCAGATAAGTTGAATTTAGCACCGACCTCCATCACATCGGACAATATTTCCGGAATTCTGGAAAATCGTGGCGTATCACATGATGTAATAAAAGAGCTTAAAGAATGCCTTGAATCGTGTGATTATGGCAGGTTCTCTGCCAGTCAACATTCAAAGGATCAAATGGTACGCACACTCGATACTGCAGAAGAATTTATAATGCATTTGGAAAAACAATTATGAGACAAAAAAATATACTGATATTTTCTGTTTTATGCCTTGCGTTTCTTTGTGAGGGTCGGGTGTTGGCTGAAGCGTTGACGCGTGACAGCGGGGCTGATACTTTTTTCAGAGCAAATAAGGAATACAGTGCCGGGCAGAAGGCGATAGCTGAAAAAAGAGAACAGGAAGCTGTTGAAAAGTTTGAGCATGCTGTTCAGTTATACAAAAAACTGCTTGGTTCCGGTTTTATAAACGGGCAGATATATTATAATCTGGGCAATGCCTATTACAGGCTTGGTACGTCCGGCAAGGCAATAATATACTACCGCAGGGCAGAGAAATTGCTGCCAAGAGATGCCGACATAAAGGCAAACATAAACTTATTAAAAAGAGATTTTGAGGATAAAGCGTCAATTCGCCAGTTGCCGGAGATTCTTAAGATTGTATGTTTCTGGTATTTCTTTCTTAATCTGAATGAGATTACATCCATTACAATATATATGTATCTTGCCCTCATGGCATCCATACTCTCTTTTGTTTTTATAAAAGTTCAATGGCTTAAAAATATTATTATCATCTTTGCATCATGCCTTCTTGTACTGGTTATATCTCTGGGTATAAAGGCATATAGTCAGTATTCCATAGAAAGGGGTGTTGTGATTGCAGATGAAAGCAAGATAAGATACGGGCCGGGTGAAGAGTATGAACCCAAGTTTGAGATACATGAAGGTGCAGAGGTAAGGATAGAAGAGAAAAAAGATAGATGGTATAAGGTATACGTCTACGTGGACGTTGAAGACCTTCGTGACGATGAAGACAAGAAAGAGGTCGAGTTCAGAATAGGCTGGATACCAGAAGCAGAAGTAGGGAAGATATAAAGTAATAAATTTAGCCACAGATTTCCCCGCCTGCCCGCCAGACTGTTAGGCGGGGACAAAAGGTGCCGAGGACATGACGCAGATAAAACAGGAAGGATTTCTTGTCCTTTAGGACTTGTTTCTTGCTTTTCGATGTCCTCTGTGCAGTTTCGGTATTGTTTTATTACCCGGTTTTTTCCTTTGATGCAATTCTTTTTTGTCAGTGCAGAAGAGCCTTTTTATTAGATCCGATCTTTTGGCTTCAGTGAGTCTCTTCCTTATCCAGTCCTGATTCTCTTTCTTGTACCAGAAAAAGAAGCGATGCTGATCTGTTTTCTCCTGTTTTGATTTCGGTGTGTAGTATTTCTTTAGAGTATATGGATGAAGGCCGGAATAGTACATAACTGTGGCAACTGTCATAGGTGTGGGTGTAAAGTCCTGTACGTATTCTAATTTGAAGCCGAGTTCTTTGGTTCGTACTGCAAGGTTTGCCATATCTTCTTCCCTGCAGCCGGGGTGGCCGGAAATGAAGTACGGAACAAGCTGTTGGTTAAGCCCGAGTTTTCTGTCGATACGATCAAACATTTTTTTAAATTCTTTAAAATGCACGAATGATGGTTTTCTCATTATTTTGAGAACACCGGCAGACGTATGTTCCGGCGCTACTTTCAGTCTTCCGGAGACATGTCGGGTCAAAAGCTGTACCATGTAATCGTTAATGGACGCATCAGCTTTTTTGTTATAGCTTCTTATCAGTAGATCATGCCGAATTCCACTTCCGACAAACGCCTTCTTTACCGTTGGGAGTGCATCCACTTTACGATAGATTTCGGTTATTTGAGAATGGCTTGTGTCCAGATTGCTGCAGATTACGGGATGAATACAGGAAGGTAGGATGCATTTGTCACATATTTTCTGTACAGCGCCCTTTATCTTGTACATGTTGGCAGATGGGCCCCCGAGGTCAGAAATGTAACCTTTAAAACCGGGCATATTAACCACCCGGTCTACCTCATTTAAAATAGATTTCTGCGAGCGGCTTGCAATGAACTTACCCTGATGTGCTGAAATAGTACAAAAACTGCATCCTCCAAAACACCCCCGGTGCATGTTTATAGAGAACTTAATCATCTCGTAAGCAGGAATAGCGCCGCGTTTTTTGTATTTTGGATGAGGAAGCCTTGTATAGGGTAAATCAAAGGATGCGTCAATTTCCTTCTCTGTCATTGTTTGAAAAGGAGGATTTATAATCAGTGTTTTTTCTGAAATGCTCTGAATAATCCTGTTTGCAGAAACCTTATTTGATTCCTGTTCTACCTGTTTGAAATTTGCCGCAAAGGCTTTTTTGTCTTCCAGGCAATCTTGATGCGAATTAATCGTAATGTCTTCCCAGTTCCTGTTCCTTGGAACACCTTTGCTTTGATCTCGAATATAGGCCGTTTGCTTTACCATAGTCAGTTGATGAAAGGGGACACCTTTTTTCAGAAGTTTGAGGATTTCTTTCAGGGCCTGTTCTCCCATTCCGTAAACTAATAAATCTGCACCGCTTGTTTCGAGAATAGAAGGCATCAGTTTGTCCGACCAGTAATCATAGTGAGTGACCCTCCTTAAAGAAGCTTCTATACCTCCAATTATAACCGGTGTATCAGGATAGATAGATTTTAAGATTTTTGAGTACGTGGCAACTGCATAATCCGGTCGGAAACCGGCCTTCCCGCCTGGAGTATAGGCATCTGTAGAACGAAGCCTTTTGTTGGCTGTGTAATGATTTACCATGGAGTCCATACAGCCTGAGGTCACTCCAAAGAAATACTTTGGCTTACCAAGTTTTCTAAAATCACGCAGGTCGTCTTGCCAGTTGGGCTGTGGAACAATAGCAATCCTGTAACCTTCGCTTTCGATAATCCTGCCAATTACGGCAGGTCCGAATGCCGGATGATCAACGTAGGCATCACCGGAAAAGAGAATAACGTCAAGCTCATTCCATCCTCGCATTTCCACTCCCTTTTTTGTAGTAGGAAGCCATCTGGTTATATCCTGTTGTTCTTTCATGACGGTAAAGATATTGATAAAAAACCTGATTTATTATATCCGGAATAGAATGAGAATACAGTAAGTTCTCAATAAACAGGAACTGTAGTAATATACGTTCAAAATTATACTTGAATTGGCCTTTAAGCGCCGTTAAGGTAAACTTTACTTTTATTGGAACTACATTACATATCACCTTAATAACCCAGGATTACAATATTAAAGAAACAGAGAAGCTATATGACAAAGATATTAAATAATCATGTCCTGGCAGCGGATGTAGGAGGCACAAATACTCGAATGGCCATTGTAACCGGAAATGGAGACATCCTTACGCTCTTAAAAAGACCTACACATTGCAAAAGTGGTCAGGACGAGATGATCAGGTTTCTTGTTTCTTTTGCAAGAGAAGTAATTGAAAAATCAAACCTTCCGGAAGAGAAGATATGTGGGATGGGAATTGGTTTTCCCGGTCCTTTAAACGCTGAGACTGGTACAATCTTCAACCCTCCTAATTTAAATGGCTGGGATAACGTTCCTTTAAAGGATATTCTTGAAAAAGAGCTGAAAGTGCCTGTTGCAATTGAGAACGACGCAAATGCAGCAGCACTTGGTGAATGGTGGAAGGGTGCAGGGTCAGGAACAAGCAGCTTATTTTGCATAACTCTGGGTACTGGTGTGGGAGGAGGTATGGTTCTGGAGGGAAAAGTCTGGCATGGTGTATCATCAATAGCGGGTGAAATAGGGCATACGACCATTATAAGAGATGGAATAAAATGTACATGCGGAAATACAGGATGCCTTGAAATATATGCTTGTTCCGGAGGTATTTTAAAAAGAGTAAACGATGCATTATTGGAAGAGGGAGATAATGATAAATTCCAGACGCTTACCAGCCTCGAAGAGATAGATCAAATGTTAATACAAGGCAATGAAGTTGTCCTGAGAGTTATTAAGGAAACCGGAGTTATTCTGGGCATTGCAATAGCTAATCTTGCAAACCTTTTGAATCCGGAAATGGTTGTTTTGTTTGGCGGTGTGACTAATCTGGGTGCAAATCTTATTGTGCCTTTGAAGGAAGAAGTCAAAAGGAGGGCATTCAAAAAAGCAACTGAATCTCTAAGGATAGAATTGGCACAACTGGGTGATAACAGCGGGATACTTGGTGCGGCAAAAAATATTATTTCGCAATTGCAAAAACCAGGAAAATCCATAAATAGTTCTGGGTTTTGAAATATTGCAATCCTGATAAAACGATGAGCTCAGATTTAAATATATACAAACTGGCTCCATTGATTCGAGTTTCAACAGAGAAGCAAGAGAAACAAGTGTTTTCAAAATTAAACAGGATTCTCTTCATATCAATACTGTTGCTTATTGCAGGTTGTACAACATACCAACCATACCGCTACAGTTTTTCACTTGTCGATCCTGATGTAGAAGATCTTACGTACGAAGACGGAGATGTTTTTTTTCAGTTTATACCTGCTGCGGAACACATATGGGTGTCTGTATATAACATGTCAGAAGACAGCATCTATTTTATCAGGAATGAGGCAGAATATATTGATCCGAATGGAGAATCTCACAATATTCTTTTTGGATGGAGTTTTGCTAATGCAATGAAGGATTTTGTACGAAATCGTCTTTCTTCAAGTGAGATAAAGATTGATCCAAAATCGGCAAGTGAAGGGAATATCTGGATTAATATATGGCCGGGGCCGGGAGGTGATATTGGTGAAGGGTGGGTAACTGTTAAAGATACTGATATTGAATATCTAGACCATGGTATGCTACCAGAGTATGCATATCAGGGAAATGGGACTGAGCTCAAAGACACTACATTTTCCCTCATCCTGCCTATAGAGTTTAGCGGATATATGAGAAACTATGAATTTACGTTTATGATAACCGGTGTAGAAATAATTGGTCGTAAGTAATGTTAAGGGAATCTCCTTTTTGCGATGGACGAGGGAGGTGGGCTGAATAACGAAAATATCATCCATCTTCCTGACTCGGAAGGGGGAAGCCGTCATTTTTCATTTGTTTAGAAGGATACGCTCTGCGTACTGAAAAACCCTTGACAGGAATGTGTACGGATGTTAACGTATTTACCAATATTTGCTTCTGGTAAGGGAAGCTTCTAAATTGACTTACATCACCCCCTTTCCTACATTTCCTGTTATGGTTCACACCAAAAGGAATTTTGGATGAGAGTATTCCCGCATAAATTAGCCTTAGCCGTGTAGGGTTTCAAATTTACATGAAATATACCTTGATTCACAATGGAATTTAACATGATCATTAAGAAACTATCATTTACCTTTGTTATTGTATTTTCTTTCGTATATCTGGCGATGTCCACAGCCGGACATTGCGACCAGACTGCTGAGGTTGAAGATTTAACAGCTATACGAACAAACTTCCTCAATGATGTAGAAAAGGTTTTTGGAAGCCATGAACAAGGTATTGCTCACCTTGAATCAAACTTAAGCATCCTTAAAGAAGAATTAAAGAAGCTGAACACAATAAAAAAGAAATTGATTGATGACAAGGCGGGAGAAGATGTTTTAGGCCTGACCAAAAGGCAGGGAGATGTTCTGGAAGACAGGATCAATACCCTTGATGAAACCAAACGAATCAGAGTAGAAACAACAGAAGTGGCAGGCAATTTAGAAAAAGAACTCGAAACCACTGCAACTCTTTCTGGAAGAAAAAACAAGATTAATGAAGAAGCATCGCTATTACCAGGATCTCAATTTGAAAGCTTTCAAAAAGAAGCAGAACTCCTTGAAGCGCGCTTGGAATCGATTCTTGCAAAAGCCAGGGAAAAAGAAGCACATTTCCAGACAATACAAACAACGAATGATGCCTTAAGTTCAAGCCTTGAAGAGCAAAAAGAGAAGCTTTTGAAAGAAGTCAAAGAATTAGTAAACCAAAAACCTGAAACGGAAGAAGAGAGCATTTTAATCAATAACAAGAAGCGTCTTCTAGAGAATGAACTTAAACTGCGGGATGATAAAATTAATCTATTATTTGCACGGACCAGATTGGCAGAGCTAAGGTCACAATCTGTCCAGATACAAAAGTTAAATATAGAGCTGGAAAAAGATATAAAAGCTGCAATAGCCGGCATATTGTCGCCGAAATTTAAGGAAGCAGAGACCCAGAGGAAGGAAAAGGAGGCAGAAGAAGCCAAGATAGTTGAGGAGAAAAGAAGAAGAATTGCAGAGGAAGAAAAAGCTAAGGCCGAATTGGAAAAGAGAAAGGCATTAAAGAAGGCAGAAATCGCCGTACAAAAACAATTAGAGGAAACGTCTCCTGAGAGAAAACGAATCCTGGAGGTTGAGGCTGATGTGCATAAACAGGAAGGGCTTATTGCCACAATAAAAGATGAATTAATTACTGCCGGAACGGAGAAGGAGGAATACCTTGCAGAGCTCAGAAAGACCGGGGAAAATGTTAAGGAACTGCTTGGTGGTGAAAATACTCCCGGTGAAATCGCTTTAGAGTTAGACGTAATCAAGGCTGAGACAAAGAGGATACGGGATAAGGTTAAGACCGTCCAAAGTCGGTTAAGTGCAGCAGAAAAACAAAAGGCAATAATAGATGAGAGTTTAGAGAAAGTACGTGCCGAACTCGTACCAATTGTATCTGGAGAAAAATCAAATATAGAAAAAGAAGCTGAAGGATTTTCAAACAAGGCACAGGGTAAACTGCTTGTAAAACTTGCCAATTTGCGCCTGAAGCATATCGAAGAGCAGAAGAAACTGGTAGAGAGAAAGTTTGAGATTGGTAATGAGGTTTTAGAGTCAAGCAGGGTCTTGTTGGAAGAACTGGCAGATGCAGGAATAAGGCTTTCAGAGATAAGGGCGGCAAATGTATGGACAAGGCGTGAGAGCCAGATATCAACAAATACTGTGTTGGAGGGCTTGACGGATATAAAGGTTCTTAAGGACAAGCCTTTAGATCTCTATAAAGCATCAGTCCAGAATTTGAAGAAACTTAGTATTTATCTGTCTAATAATAAAAACATCCCAGCATTCATTGTAAAGGTAATTATAATAGTTTTTGTTATTTCTTTAACTTTTTTTACCAGACGTTACCTCAACAAATGGGCAATACGAGAGATAGAAAGATTTACAGCAGTATCACCGCAGACATTCTTTACATTCGAATTAGTACCGGGCCTGCTTCGTATAATGCAGAATACATTAACAATGTTCTTTCTGTTCGTAATAGCCCTCACAATATCGCTTACAATCCCCTCTGATACACCGGTAATTCTATCTGCAATTTATGGATTTGCAATTCTATCTGTTTATAAGTTTTTAAGAGGTACTGTTGTTGAGTCCCTGAGTCCGTATACAGGTGTGAGACGATGGATTCCGGTTACTTACTCTTCTGCAAGGCGTATCTTTAAAGGCTTAAATGTAATTCTACTATTTTCTGCAATAACAATAACATTAATCTTTGTCCTGAATGCATATGGTTATAAGAAAGATGTTATAGAACTATTATGGTTCATTTACAGGATAGTTACGATTTCTATTGCTGTCTGGATAGCTGCCAGTCAAAGGTCGTTTTTGCTGAAAATGTTGCCTTATTATGAGAGCGCTATTGGTAAGTTCGTTAATAAGGTTATTAATATTCTTTATCCAATACTTATTGCGTTTGTTATCCTGCTTTTTGCCATACGAAGCCTTGGATATGCACTATTAACGTATACTTTTGTAGTAACCCTCATCAAGAGTGTGATTGTTTCAATCATTGCTTATGCTGTATACCGGTTTTCATTAAGACGCCTGTCATTATCACAGGAACGTAAGTTAAAGTTGAGAAGACAGCTTGATGACGAGGAGTTCGAATCCGAGAAGACATCTTTAAACGTGGGGTTCAGGGTTTACAAGGGCTTACTGGATTACGGAATTTTAATTATAACAGTAGTCATAATCTTTGGAATGTGGAATAACACATTTAAAGATGTTGTAAGTTCACCGGCAGCTCCAGAGTTATTTCGAAACATTTATGAAAATGTTTTATATGTGTTTGTTTCGATAAAGAACAGTTTGACGTATAAGTTCACACTTGCCGAGGGCAGATATACAACGCCTCTTAAGATGCTGATCGGCATATTAGTCCTGGTGGCAGCTTTTATATGTACCAGATATTTAAAAAATGTTCTGCGAAAAAAGGTTTATGAAAAAGCTCAATTAGAACAGGGTGCCCGTCATGCAATTTCATCCGGAATAACATATTTCATAATTGGTGTGGCGGCGATCATAGGGCTCAATATTGCAGGGATTCCGTTAAGGAGCCTTACCATATTTGCCGGTGCGTTCGGTATTGGTCTGGGCTTTGGGATGCAGAATATAATCAATAATCTTGTAAGCGGCATTATAA
>CAXGMX010000043.1:0-12126 GCA_964010955.1 uncultured bacterium | reverse complement strand
CATTTAAATTATGTTAGAAATAGCAAAACACCGGAAACCAGGAAATATATTACAGGTTATTAATCTCCTGAAGGACGTAAAAAATTCTTTTATAGAATAGGGGACGTTGAAACAGAGAAAAAGTCTCTGAGATGGCCGCCCAAATAAGTGAACCTTTATACATGGTTGTTGCAGGAGAATATAATTCCGGAAAATCCAGTTTTATCAATGCACTCTGTGGAAAAAGAATCCTCGAAGACGGTCCCACACCATCAACAGGTAAAATCACGCTGTTAACCTACGGAGAAGATATGTCATCAGAAGAAATTGATGATCACCAGCGCAGGATGACATATCCTTTGGAAGGGTTAAAGGATATTATAATTGTCGACACACCCGGAACTAATTCGATAATAGAAGAGCATCAACAGATTACAGAAAGTTTTATTCATCGTGCTGAAGTAGTTCTCTTTGTCACATCAGCAGACCATCCTTTTACTGAAAGCGAGAGAACCTTTTCTCCAGTTACTAAAAGGTAATGGGACAGAAAGCTTTTGTTTTTATAAATAAGATAGATTTAAAGAATGATGAAGAGCAATGTGAAATAGTAACATTTATAGAAAAAAACTTTTACAGACTGTTTGGATTCGAACCTAAAATAATTACCATATCAACAAAAGATGCTTATCTGGCAAGAACATCCGGCGATGCAGAAGTACTGCAAAAGAGCAACATTGAAGTAGTAGAGAATTTTATTTTCGAAAAGATGGATTATGACACAAAACTTGATCTTAAAATCTTAAGCCCTTTAAAGTACCTTACAAATGTCTTTGAAGAACTCAAGGGAGTTTTGGTGGAAAAGGTATCACATTGTAACACTGAAATTAAAAGCGTTGAAATGTTCGAAAAACGATTAAGAAGCAAAAGGCAGGATATGGCAGACTACATCCTTAAATACAAGACAGAGATACAATCTGTTTTCTCCAGATTAAAAGAAAAGGTTGACAGCTTCTTGAATTATTATGTGAATATCAGATCTACCGTCACTACGAAGTTTGCACGCGAAAAAATCGATGATAAATTCAAGAGAGAAGTGTTTGGTATTGCAGATCCTAAGACAGAATTGGAACGGATAATAAATGATGCTATAGATTATGTTGACAGAAATAATAATATCTTGTGGGATATGGCACATGACTACATTGAATCTGAAGTCTCCTTACAAACGAAAAATAAATAGAAGACGTACCCAAAACGCAAAGAACATTATTCTTCAAGTCGTGAGTCTGACAAGCATGTAAGTCTAAGGGAGTTTGCAAAACAATTTCAAGAACTGGATGGAGAATTAGAGGGAGCAAGGGTATACAGGGTTGTACAAGGCGGGTTTATAAATTTCGTTGTTTTAGAAGGACTGGCAATAGCCATTATAATTGGTCTTAGTACATTATTCATTCCAAACATCTTAGGGTTGGTTGTAGCCGGAATCCTGGCTGGAATTGGTTTTTCAATCTATCCACTTAAACGGAAAAAATATAGAAGTGAATTTATCCAGCGTGTTGATGCAATCAGCGAAAGATACAACAATATGATACAGTTTGAATTTGAGAAGATTATAGACAGGGTTATAGAGGATATCGGAAACAGGATATCTTCCTATCGTGATACCCGGTGGTCTGAAAGAGAAGAGGTCAACAGGCAGATTACAGATTTAAAAATACTTTCAGAGCAAACTAAAGATCTAATACGAAAAAGTTGCCATACCTAGGAGCATTTGAGATAGAAACTCTGTTAAAAAAAGGAAAGAATATGAGAAATATTATTATACCTTTGCTAATTGTTTCTATCTTCAGTATTTCCAGTTTTGCATGGGCGGCGAGCTGTGAGCGTTGTTACGAACGGCTTCCTGAAGGCCAGGAGTTTTGTGAAGCTTGTTCACTAAACAAATACAAAGACCTGTCTGAAATGAAGTCCAATGAAGGGCAGATTATTAATACTATAAAATCTTCCAGGGAAAACTACAAAAATGCATTGACGGAATTAATTCAATTTTATATGGATATCGGATATCATTCCAGAGTAAAAAAGGCCAGAAAGGAACTGAAAGCACTTAATAAAATTCCTCAACTTAAATATCTGACTGCCAATGAAGATGTGTCAGATATCAGCCCGTCAGAAAACATAGAAGATGCTAATATACTGTTTCAAGACGGAAAGAACTACAAAAATATATTGAACCTGACCAGTAGAAAATCTAAATTGTCATACGCTATTGCAAGGTTCAAAAAGATATTAGACGAATACCCGGAAAGTGACCTGGCAGATGATGCGGCTTATGAACTTGCTGGCGTCCTTGAAAGTCATCATTTCAAAGATTATGAAGGTTCTGCATTTTACTACGTTAAATGTTACGAGCTTAATCCACATACCGACAGGCCTGCCCGTTTCAAGGCGGCAAGGGTATACGATAATTACCTGGGTAATTACGCAGAAGCTGTACGACACTATGAAATGGCACTAGAAACCTGCAAGGAAACGGAATATCGTAAGATTACAAAAGAGAGACTTGATGCGCTCAGGAATCAGTGATATTAGACGCCTGATTAAAGGATTTGGAAATTCCCTAACCCCTCAATTCTTCAATTATTTATAAAACCAGATTTGCGTATTTTCCCCATAGCTTATGTATGTAGGAATTGGTTATGACATACATCGATTTGTAAAAGACAGGAAATTGATCTTAGGTGGTATCAGTTTTGATCATCACTCAGGATTATCAGGGCATTCTGATGCTGATGTTGTTTTACACGCCATTGGTGATGCTATATTGGGTGCAGCTTCACTAGGGGACATTGGCGAACTCTTCCCTGACACAGATGACAAATGGAAGGGTATCTCAAGTCAAATCCTTCTGAACAAGATAATGGAACTGGTAGGGGAGAAGGGGCTGTGTGTAAATAATGTTGATGTAGTTTTCATCTCACAGGAGCCAAAGATAAGCATGCAGAAGAAAAATATGGAGATTCGGATTTCTGAGCTTTTAATGGTAGAACCTGAAAGGGTTAATGTTAAAGCAACAACGAATGAAGGCCTGGATTCAATAGGAAGGTCGGAAGCTGCTGCAGCTCAGGCAGTAGTTACATTGACCCACAATCCTTAACACTTCTGATTATGTCTAATCCATTCATGTAGGGCTTGAGCACATCAGGTATCTCTACAGTACCATCTTCCCTTTGATATGTTTCAATAATAGCAATCATAGTTCTGGGTAGCGCAACACCGGAACCATTTAGTGTATGAACAAACTGCAGGTTACCTTCGTCATTACGGAAGCGGATATTACTCCTCCTGGCCTGAAAATCCTCGAAGTTACTGCATGAAGATACTTCCAGGAATTTGTCTACACCGGGAGACCATACCTCAATATCGTAGCACTTTGCGGCAGCAAAACTCAAATCACCAGTACATAGTTTCACTACCTGATACTGCAGACCCAGCAACTGCAAAACCTTTTCCGAAACAGATAACAAAGATTCAAGCTCGTCATTAGAAGTTTCAGGCCGTACAAATTTTACCAATTCTACCTTATTAAATTGATGAACCCGTATCATTCCCCGGGTGTCCTTTCCGTATGAACCTGCTTCACGCCTGAAGCACGCTGTATAGGCAGCGTATAAAATTGGAAGATCCTTATTTGATAATATCTCATTTGCATGAATGTTTGTTATCGGAACCTCCGCTGTAGGAATGAGGAACAGATCATCATCAGGAAGTCTATACATATCTTCCTCCAGCTTGGGCAATTGCCCGGTTCCAGTCATAGAAGTCCTGTTTACAAGATAAGGCGGCAATACTTCAATATATCCATGTTCTTGTGTGTGGAGATCAAGCATAAAATTATACAGTGCGCGTTCCAGCCTTGCACCTGCACCCTTATACAGTGTAAATCCGGCACCAGATATTTTTGCTGCTCTTTCAAAATCTAAAATATCCAACTCCTTGCCCAATTCCCAGTGGGGGAGGGGAGTAAATGAGAATGCCTTCTTTCTCCCCATGATCTTACAACAACGTTTGATGTTGGGTCTTTTCCTACTGGAACATCATCTGCCGGTATGTTTGGAATCCTTATAAGTAAAGAGTCCAGATCATCTCCCAAGGTCTTTGCTTCTGTTTCCAGTTGTTTTATTTTGTCAGAAACTCCCTTCATTTCCTGTATCAATTCTGAGGCATCTTCCTTTTTAGACCTTAATTCACTGATTTCTTTTGAAGTAACATTTCGCTTGTTTCGCAGCTCGTCACATTCAATCAAAAGCGCTTTACGCCTTGAGTCGAGTTCCTGGAAAGAGTCAAGGCTTATTGCTTCATTCTTATTAACAATAGCCTGTTTTACTCTTTCAATATCGTTTCGAATAATGTTGATGTCTAACATCTGCAAGTCACTCCTTATCGTATTAGTCTAGTTAACCGATGCTTCCCTGCTTACTGCGTGTTTATCATAACAAATTGTTCCCGAAACAACCGTAAGAACGCACTCGGAATCTTGAGAAAATATTCCATCATAAATATTGGTTACTGTTTCATTTTTAAAGTCAATTACAGCAATGTCGGCATCATAACCCTCTTCAAGCTTCCCGATCTTATTATTTAACCTTAAGGCGGTTGCCCCTGCAATGGTACCCATGTAAAGAATATCCTGAGGTTTTGAAGTTTTGTGCTGCGCATAAATATACTTCATTTCATCTAATATGCTGAGTGAATCGTTGCTTGCAAGACTATCAGTTCCGAGTGCAATGTTTATGTTACGATTTCCAAGCATATAAAAAGGATGATCTTTATGCCGAAAATATTTATGGCTCCTGGGACAGAAGACAATAGTCGAGTTAGATTCATCAATATGATCAACTTCTTCACCTGTTAAATAATTACAATGAACAAGTATACACCCGTTCTCTAAAAATCCAATATTATTCATGTAATTTACCGGTCTCAAACCGGGAGATTTCCAGTCATTTAACATATCAAAGTCTCTTAACAGAGAGGCAAAATTTCCAGCCCCTCTTGTTAAAAAATTGGCCTCATCGATTGTTTCAGAAATATGGGTGGCAATACAAATATCCATTTCCCTAGAAACTCTTTTGCATTCTCTATAAAGCTCTTTTGATACAGTATACGGTGCATGAGGGAATATTCCAATGGAGAGGAGATCATTATGTTTGACACCCTTAATTAAATTTTTAAAGTTGTCAATCGTACTCTCTACACTATCCGGATAAAAATCTATAAGTTCATAAAAAAGAGTTTTCCTGATTTTACTTTTCTGTAATTCCTCCAGAGCAAGGCCGTTTCTGGTAATATCGGCCACGGTTGTTGTACCTGACTCAAGGCTATTCTTAATTCCCGAGCGAATAGATGACAGAGATTCACTCTCTGTCCAGTCTTTCTTTATATTAAGCAGTTGTCTTATCCAATCCGTGAAGTCGCCATTGTAATTAATACATTTGTGAAGGTGTGTCAGTTCGAGGTGTGTGTGAGTATTTACAAGCCCCGGTACTATTGCTGAATTTCCAAGATCAACAATCTGGCATGACTCATGGTTACTAATATCGCTGGCACATCCTGCAAACTTTATTTTTCCACCGTCAATCAAAACAGCGCCATTATCAATTACGCTATCTGGATCTTTTAACAAGTATTTTGATTTCAATAATAGCATTATACTTTTTCAAATTGCCCACGATCTGATAAGCAAACGCCTTTCACGAAGAAACCCACTCATGCCAGTCATCACCAATGGTTCCATTCTTTTTATACCGCTCCATTGATAATTGGCATTTGCAATTCACATTATGTTTGTTAATATCGCCCGCTAACGCTGCAATAATGACTGGAAATCTGCTGACACTGTTTGCAACGGCCTCTCTATCCTTGTCTGACGAAAGACCCTCAAACAGCTCCCCAGGCCTGTATTCACTGTCAATAATGCCCTCCGCATAATTAGTAACATAACATATGGATGCATAACACATCTCCAGTTCCTTTGCAAGAAACACCTCAGGGATCAGGGTCATTCCCACCAGGTCAGAACCAAAAGAGGCATATTTCCTGATTTCAGCAGGCGTTTCCAGGCGGGGGCCCTGTGTGCATACATATGTACCACTTACCGCATAATCTAGCTTAAGCGATTTCAGAGAGTCGATTATTGAAAGCCTGAGACTCGGACAGAATACGGGACTTTGACGAATGAATCCTATTCCCTTGTCCTTAAAGAAAGTGTATTCCCTGTTTTTGGTCTCGTCAATAAGGTCATCAACAACTACATATTGACCAATCTTATAATGAGTATTAATAGCGCCGGGTCCAGACCATGATATAATTTGCTTTATCCCTTGTTCCTTCAGTGCATAGATGTTAGCCCTGTAGTTAACGTATGGTGCTGTCCTGGAATATCCTTTCTCGCCATGACGCGAAAGGAATAGAAAACTGCCATATTCTGCATCTATTTTGAATATCGCCTGAGATTCTCCAAAAGGGGTCTCTATCTGTCCGATACGCTCGCCATTTAATTTATTAGACATCAATAAATTGTAAGCTTCACTTCCACCAATAACAGCAAATGTGCTTGAGATCAGGCTACTCCTTAAACATATGGGACACACCCGCCAAACAGCTCGTCGGGCAAGGACTTGCACAGATAAAAACGGATACAAAACATTTTGGTCATTATGGTAACAGTTGCTTATTTTACTGTCAACATTTAAAGGCAGGGGGGGGTAATGGATTGAAGATTGGGTTTTTACTTATTCCTTGAAATTCTGATAGCCAATGTTAGAATCGGTTATGTTTATAAATAAGCTTTCTTATATCATTATTTTTCTTGCTTTTTGTTCCTTAGCGTTGAACCCTGCAGTTTCGCCCGCTTCGGAGAACATTGGTGACTATGATCTGGACGAAATACTGCTAAACGTAGAAGAAGCAAATTCTAAGTTGGAGTCAATGGAGGCAGACATAAAGTACTCAAGGGTTATAACACTGCTTGATTCAGAAGAGGTTTCTGTGGGATTCCTGCAATACAAGAAGCCGAAGCTGGTTAACGTAAACTTCTTTCCTCCGAGGAACGAAATCAACGTCATAGATGGATCGTATATCTGGATTTACCATATTAATGAAAAACAGGTTGAAAAATATGAGATAAATGGTGATACTGATTCTCCGCAGGGAGTTGACATATTTGAATTAGGCTATGATTATACTGTGGAGAAGGTTAAGAGGAATTACGATATCACACTCCTGGACGTCATTTCTACGGAAGAAGAGACACTGTTCCACCTGGAACTTATTCCCCGGAAGACATTCGATTCAGAATATGACAGGACACTATTATGGATCAAAGAGGGCCTCTGGCTGCCGGTGCAGTATCAGCTATTTGAGAGTGACGGCGAGATTATAAACACTATTCATTTAACCCATATTGAGATTAATACGGGGGTATCCGATAAAGAGTTTGTCTTGAATTTGCCTGATGATGTGGAGATTATAGAGCCGTTTAAATAAACCGGTTGAAAATAAAGGATAGTAGTACAAATAACGTGGGCAGGTCACAGGGCCTTACTTACCCGTTCGATTTTCATGATTAATTCACAATTATACGTCTTAATCATATCATTTGTGGTTTCTTTGAGAACATTATTTATGGAGATTTGAAGGGGGGGGGGCATTATGAATTGGTATCTGACTGTATTAAAGAAAATTCGCTGTCATTAATGGTAGGGCTAGAAGAAAAGAGTATTGGTATTTTTGTCTTTTCAATTTCTATTGTTTGTCTTATTTTAGCCTTTATCGAAGTTGCAATCAATCCTGAAGGCAGATTGGGCATTAGTAACATCTATACTCTTGGTATTTTAATTCCTTCTTTTTGCTGTGGGTGCTCGTAGAATGCATGACGTTGGAAAAAGTGGCTGGTTTCAGTTAATCCCTATATACAATATTATTTTGTTTGTTACAGAGGGCGATAAAGGTGATAATCAATATGGACCTGACCCAATTACTGATGCTTAAATTGCCTTCCACATATCAGGCGTAAATAGGTGGTGAATCTTCCTCAAAAAACCCTTGCCTTCATATCTCGTAGGTTTATAATCAAGCCACATAGCCATTTTCATATTATTCTATTAATATTGAATAGTTGTAATATATTGGTCTGTTATGGTTAAGCCACTACATTATAATAAGTTTAAAAATGAAGTATATATAAGCCCTTGTACTGTCCATAGTGAGGATGGCAAGGGCTTTTTTTATGTTATGGATATTCTTAGCGACGTAATCTGCCATTGTTTTAAACTAAACTAAATTTATTTTGAATTTTAGAAGCAAGTCCAGGTAAAGCATATAAGTTTAATTGAAAAGGGTAGAAAATAATTGTGAGAAATAGTTTGAGGAATGCGCTGAAATTAAATACCACAGTTGGGGACACGGTTAAAAATGAATCTATGACTACACCTCTTCTGGAAGCTAGGGGAATAACTATTAGATTTGGTGATCTGGTAGCCAACGATAAGGTGAATATAAGTGTCAAGGCAGGACAAATTCATGCCATTCTCGGGGAGAATGGTGCCGGCAAAAGCACACTAATGAAAATTCTTTACGGTGTTTATAAACAGGATGAAGGAACTACGTTTGTTGCAGGAGAACCGGCAACACTTCATCCACCGGCTAGAGCAAAATCACATGGCATTGGCATGGTTTTTCAGGATTTCCGTCTTGTTCCTGCTTTAACGGTACTCGAAAATATTGTTTTAGCTATGCCAAGGTTAGGGTTTTGGTTAAATAGGAAAAACCTGCATGATCAAATATTGGAGACTGCGGCGCGATATCATATTATGGTGGATCCAGATGCTTATATATGGCAGCTTGATCTTGGCCAGCGCCAGCGTGTTGAAATTATAAAGGTTCTTACTGCATGCGATACAAGGGTTATTATTTTTGACGAACCGACGAGTGTGCTTACTCCTCAAGAAGTTGAGTCTTTTCTTGCCATGCTGAAAAAGCTTCGCACCGGTGGTTATGGAATATTGCTTATTACACACAAGATCGGAGAGGTAATTAATTGTGCGGATTATGTAACCGTACTTAGGGAAGGTCGTGTTACCTACCATGCTGGTCGCAAAAATGGTTTCAAAGAAAACGAATTAGTAAAACAAATGATAGGCGAAAAGGAAATATCTACTGTAGATAAAACAAAAGGTAGAGGTTCCAAAAAAATTGTGTTGCGAGTGGAAAATTTTACTGTTAAGTGTGATAAAGGACGGAAGATATTACAAGAAATTAACTTCACGCTAAAATCAGGTGAAATTACCGGAATCGCTGGTATTTCTGGAAATGGACAGCGGGAACTGGTTGAGGCTCTTTTCGGGCTTCGGACTCCGGTTTCCGGTAATATATTCCTGGAAAATATAAATCTTGTTGGTTCCCACCCAAAAAAGTTTCTTGAGAGTGGTATTGTTTATGTTCCAGAAGATCTGATCGATGAACAAGTAGTTCCCGGCTTATCTATTCTTGAGCATATGATTCTTGGAGGAATTCCTGTGACTAGT
This sequence comes from uncultured bacterium, assembly GCA_964010955.1. Taxonomy (GTDB): domain Bacteria; phylum Planctomycetota; class Brocadiia; order Brocadiales; family Scalinduaceae; genus Scalindua. The sequence continues at coordinate 2,560 of CAXGMX010000043.1, read as the reverse complement.
AAGAGATTTAATGTTGATTGGCGTAAGGCGCACTTTGATATGGTTGGTTTGGAAGAAGTACAGCGCCTTGGTGTTGCTTCTCCGGAACGAAGGGTGGATCAGCTTTCCGGGGGGAATGTGCAACGAATGGTGTTAGCTCGGGCAATGGCTCGTATACCAAAGGTTCTATTAGTGAGTTACCCCAGCAAAGGATTGGACATCTTCACGGTACGTACTGTTCATGGCATGCTTTTTCCTTGAAGGAAAAGGGTGTAGCGATTCTTGTGATTTCGGAAGACCTTACGGAACTTTTTAGTCTGAGCGATACTCTTATTGTTTTGGCCAACCAAAGAGTGCATGGTCCTCATGACCCTGACGAGACACATCCTCACGCAATCGGTCAAATTATGCTCAAGGGAGGGGAGGAATAATGCTTGCGAAGAGGGTCTTTTTTAACAAGTATTCCATTGGGACGAAAATCACCATGGCGCTTGGTATTTGTATTGTCTATGGAGTTTTTTTGTACACCCAGGGTGCTAATCCTTTTTTGATATATTATGAAATGTTTCAAGCAACTTTGGAAATGTATATGGTATTGGAGAGGTTGCTATCAAAGCAACCCCTTTCATTTTAACAGCATTAGCTGTTGCCATACCAGCCAGAGTAGGGTTGATTAGTGTGGGCGGCGAAGGACAGCTTGCATGTGGTGCCCTTTCCTCGACTTTCGCAGCTGTTTATATCTTCAAAGACATGCCCTCTTTTATAGGTATCCCTATGCTTTTGTTGGCAGGCGCATTAGGAGGGGCTCTGTGGGCCGTTGTTCCCGGTATATTAAAAATTGTGGCTAGAGTGAACGAGACGATAACTACTCTTTTGTTGAACTATGTTGCGTTCTTTTTGGTTGGTTATTTTATATACGGCATACTTAAAAGTCCGGATGCCTATGGCTGGCCCTTCTCGCCTCGCTTTTCAGACTCACTAAGACTCCCAACTCTCGAAGGGACGCGAATTCATATAGGCATTCTAATTGCTGTTGCAGTTGCTATTATCGTCTGGTATGTAACAATGTATACGCACCTCGGATTTCGTATGCGGGTTGTAGGCGGTAACGTCAAAGCCGCCAAACACAGTGGGATTATTGTCGAGCGAATGCAATTTGTGACTTTGATTGTCGGAGGCGCAGTTGGTGGGTTGGCTGGTATTATAGAAGTGTCTGGAATTGAAGGGCATCTTCGTCCCATGACGGGGGTTGGCTATGGATATATAGGCTTTCTTGTTGCATGGATGGCAGGTAATCACCCTCTTTTAATCATTCCTTTCGCTATACTTCTTGCAGCAATAAGCGTTGGGGGTAACGCACTGGAAATGCATAGCGGACTAAATTCTTCAATTGTATTAATATTGATGGGCTTTATTCTTATAGTAATTCTTGCTATAGGAAAGAGGGGTGGCAAGTGATTTTTGTTACTGAAGTTCTTACGAATGCGATTCGAGCGGGAACTGCAGTAGGGTATGTTTCAGTAGGTGAGGTGATTGGACAGCGATCGGGAGTGATTAACTTGGGCGCTGAGGGATCTATGCTCGCTGGAGCCTTAACTGCTTTCGTGTTAACCGCCTGGACTGGAAATCCTTGGTATGGGGTGATGTGCGGAGGGATCTCTGGAGCTCTTATGTCACTCATACATGCATTTGTGGTAATTACACGAAATGCAAATCAGCTTGCCACTGGCCTCGCAATCATGTTCTTTGGTCAAGGTATTACCGCCTATTTCGGCAGTAGCTATGTAAACCTCCAGATTAGCGGCTTCGAACCTATAGCGCTTCCGTTTCTTTCCGATATACCAATCATTGGTTCTATATTTTTCCACCATGACATACTGACTTATCTTAGCATGCTGATGGTTCCTTTGGTATGGGTGTTTTTGTTTTCAACAAAGTGGGGAGTTATCTTAAGAGCCACTGGGGAACGAGATGAAGTGGTGTACGCTCACGGTAAATCCCCTAATTGCATTCGCTATATGGCTGTGGTTGTAGGGGGATTTTTTGCAGGAGTCGGTGGCGCACAGCTTTCAATTGCTTTTAGTCACTCGTGGATGGAGAACATAACACAAGGTAGAGGACTTATTGGTGTTATACTAGTAATCTTTGCTTCTTGGCGTCCAGAGAGAGCAATGCTAGGTGCTTATCTTTTTGGCGGCTCTCAAGCATTGATAGTTTCACTACAAGGCAGAGGATATAATTTTTCGTCTTTCCTGCTCTTTATGATTCCCTATATTTTGACAATAGTTGTATTGGTTATGGTTGAGCGTACGGGATGGAATCCCATGCCAGAAGCACTCAAAAAGGTATTTGGAAGGGGGTGATGTTTAAAGGTAAGGTTGTAATTTAGGCAAAGGACTTGAAGTAAAGATTTTCATTTTTCTTAATTTTTAACCTTTTATGAGGAGAGGGGTAATATAACAATGAGAAAAAGAACTCTGTTCGGCATAATAATCACATTTTTAGTTCATTGCAATAGCTTATTTTTAACAATTCAAGCAGTATATCTGCGGGAGAGGTGAAGTCAAATAATACGTGGCGT
>CAXGMX010000042.1:0-12271 GCA_964010955.1 uncultured bacterium | reverse complement strand
CCACTCATATTACTATTAAATTTCTCTGCAATCTTGGCCTCCGCCTTTTTTTGAAACGCTTTTTGAATGAGAAGCCGTGTTGGGAAAGTGTCCCAGTGAAACCCAATCTCCCGTTAAAGAAATGTTTCCTTTCATGCGAACATAGTCATAGATTATGATCTTTGACCATGAGTCCTGACAATATTGGTTATCCTTGAACAATCCTTCGTTACGTACCTCATACTCGTTATTCATCATTTTGAGCCTTATGACTCCCCCTCCATTTCTGTCTTCATAATTCCCGCCAATGGCATCAGCAGACTCTTTTAAGTCAACGTGCTTAATCTCTTCTTCTAATTCATTGCTTACACGCTTGTAATTATTCTCCATTGTAACGATAGGATCTTCAATTAAACTCTCCCCATCCTCATGTTTAACATAAGGACATTCCGACATCTTACGCTGTGCATTCTTCACCTTCAACGCAAACGCCGTGCACGTAGATTCTCCACATTCTCTACAATTAGTTCCCGGTAGTTTTTTATATATCTCAATCATGAAATAACTAATCCTCACACAAAGACCACAAAGGTTGACTTTATTTGCGTTCCCCGTTTATAATTCTCTGTGCCTTCGTACCTTTGTGTGATTACTTTTTTATGTTATACTTTTTCTACTAAAAGTTTTAGTATCTTACTCTTCATCATCTGCGAATAAAGACCAGTAGCGTTAGAAAAAAACAGGCTGTAACTATTGCATATAATATCGTTACACAAAGGCTATAAAAGGCCCATATTGGAAATCCAAGAATATTACCTGCCATAAATTCTGTGAAAAACCATGGAACGGAGGCAATAATAAGAATAGCAGATATTAAACACACCCTGAGCTTTGTCATAGATTCCCTTCTATAATGTTAAATTGATTTCTTTCTTTGAAATATACACTGTTTTTTTGTACTAATCAACATTTCACAGGCATTCTCTTGTAGATAGAAGTTATTCCAACAGTCGAAAAGTTGGCCGCAAGGCCCCACACACCTGCATGTACTCCCCACGGCTTAGGCTCCATGGATAACCCTATTGAATTTGAGAACATTATAAATAACGTTATACAGATCCCGATTGAGAGCCCTAACAGAATTGATCTGACCATGCAGTGATTTAATATGCAATCCCAGAAAGATAGCTGGCGCTACCTGGCACAGGATTTCAAGTTTAATCTCAGTCAATCTCCATATTGTCTGTGGAAGATTGACAGCAAAATAAGCCATACAAGCCATTAGAACCCATGAAAATATCTTGCCGGTTCCTGTTAGATTAGATTGAGATGCCCCCGGTCGAATACGCTTGTATATGTCCTGTGTAAATAGTGATGAGATTGCAAGAAGTGCTGAATCAACGGTGGACATTATGGCTGCAACTGCAGCAGAAAGAAATAGGATGATAAAATATTTTACTCCCGGAATGTGGACAGACATGTCATTTAATAAAAGCAAAGTAATTTCCTCACTGCCCTGCTTGTCAAGTCCGGGAAATCTGGCCAGGCCGACTATGCCCACCATGACCAGAAAAAATGTCGTTACGATAGGCATAAAAATCATTATCTGAAATGAACGTCTCAGAGTCTTTGCATCTTTAGCGGCATAAATACGTTGAATAGCCTGTGGGTAGATTGAGATTCCAAACATTATGATTATTATCGTACTAAGCCATAATCGCTTTTGTTCAATATCGGGGGGATGCCACAGGTCAGGCCGTGATATTACAAGGGTTTCGGCTACTGTTGATATTCCTCCATACTGGTATTCAATCCCGCAAAATATAAATATACACCCTGCTATAAGCAAGATACCCTGAATTGCGTCAGTCCATGCAACACTACGCATACCACCAAGTGTCTCATAAATCACCATAACCAGTGACAGCACAATTATTCCCTGTACAAAGGTTATACGGCCTCCTGTGGAGACTTCTACTATATAACCAATTGCCTTCAGGTTAGTAAGTATATAACTGCCAACTGCAACTATACAGACTATGGTAATAAAAACTGTCAATACCGGAGACCCGAACCTGTGTTGAACGTAGTCCCCAACTGTAATATACCCATGCTTCTTTGAGCGATGATGAAGTTTTGGGGCATATATCAAATATGCCCCAATGACTGACATCATAAATATCACACTCACGAGGAAGGCATAACCCTGCCTGTATCCTTTTCCTGCCATCCCAATCAACGTATTACCGCTATATTGGGTTGCATAAAGAGTGAGGAAAAGGACGAACAGCCCCATGCCGCGCCCACTCAAATAAAAGTCTGACAGAGAGTTCTCCTTGCGCGCAAATCTGCCTGCAACACCTATCAAGATGAGAGAAACTAAATAAACTCCCATAAAAACAATACCTGTTGTATCAAGAAGTGTTGTATTCTTCATAAAGGCAATAATACCAGAATTGCAATTATAAGTCGCTTAGGTTAAATAATTTTAAATGGATGATACCAATGACAATCGCGGCCATTATGACCAAAAGGGTGTTTAAGGTAAGACTGGATAATAATATAGAAGGGTTTATTACGTGGAAAGACATTCTTGTATACTACATAGGAAGAAATAAGGAATGATCAGACAGGACTGAAAAGTTGTCTGACTAAATGAGCGGAAATAAATCCACCTTTATTTAAAGTGGACTAAGTGGATTAGATTACTAATTTAAGAACCCTGCCTACTGTAGCGACCCATAAGTTGTCCTTCAGCTAGGACGTGCCCTTTAATTGCTACAAGAACTTCATCCTTCGTCGCACCGGGATCCAGGTCAACCACCTCTGTATCCACTGCATATAACTTGAAAAATAGCGGTGTGTACCTCCCGGCGGGCAAGGCCCGCCATAGCCATACTTGTGAAAATCGTTGACTCCATGTTTTGCCCCGCCTAATACTTCCTTGTCACCAGGTATATTTTCAGATATTTCTAAAGTATCTGGCGATAGCCCGTATAGAACCCAGTGAACCCATGTCCCCATAGGCGCATCAGGGTCATCACAGATTAACACCATGCTACCTGTTCCTTCCGGTGGCTGTGACCATGACAGTTGTGGTGAGATATCCGCCCCATCACATGTGTATTGTTTTGGTATTGAATCACCCCCTTCAAAAGCCGTACTCTTAATATTCAATTTCATTGCATAACCTCCTTTCCTATAGCTTCAACGTGAATTCCAACAACACAGGAAAACAGAATTAATGGAATCAAATTTCTTGCACGACTGCTTTTTATGATATATTTTAGCATAGGACGTGCATACATTGAATTAATGGGGACTCTGTGGAATGTTAATTTTCTATTTAATCAGACTTTACAATTTATTAGAAATTTACCTGACAGAATTCTTCGTAGTCTATCAGTTCTTTTATTGTAGGATTTTCACTACAAATCGGGCAATCAGGATTGCGTTGGATCTTCAACTTCTTAAAATCCATTCCAAGTGAATCATAAAGAAGAAGTTTACCATTAAGAAGTTCTCCCTTCCCCAGAATTATCTTAATTACCTCAGTTGCCTGAATAACTCCGATGGTTCCGGCAATCACTCCCAATACACCTGCCTCCTGACAGGAAGGAACCAGATCAGGTGGAGGCGGAACCTCATAAAGACAACGATAGCATGGCCCTTTACCGGGTATAATTGTAGTTGCCTGGCCATCAAACCTGAAAATAGCACCGTGTGATAAAGGCTTACCGAGCATAACACATGCATCGTTTACCAGATATCTGGTTGGAAAGTTGTCCGAACCATCAAGAATCACATCATAATCTTTGATAATATCAATGATATTTTCTGAATTAAGGCGGTCTGTATAAGGTACCACTTCAATATCCGGATTTAAATCCTCAATCGTCTCCTTCGCAGACTGAGCCTTAGGGTAATCAACGTCTTTAGTTGAGTGTAATATCTGCCGCTGAAGATTTGAAAAATCAACATTATCATTGTCAGCAATTCCAATCTTGCCAATACCTGCTGCTGCAAGATAAAACGCTGCTGGAGAACCAAGCCCTCCTGCACCAACCAGGAATACCTTAGATTCAAGCAACTTTTTCTGCCCCTTCCCCCCCACTTCAGGCAGAATTATGTGCCTCGAATATCTATTAATCTGTTCATCAGTAAATTCTGACATTACACATATCCTTCTCTTTCTTCATTAATATTTACCAACCTGTTCGATTTGTTAAATACCTGTATCATCTATTATGATATTATTGTTTTCCAGAATAGTACCAAGTACTGCATCCAGATTGCCTAATGAAATCTGGTAATCAACAATTGCATTTGTAGCCCTTCCTTCTGAAACTGCCAGATCTGCCTGAGCACGTATTACTTCAAGGCTGGTCGACCTTCCAACCTTAAACTTTTTCTCTTCCGCCTTAAGTCTTTCCTGTGATAATTCCTTTGCTTTTTTTGATGCCTTAATCCTCTCTGCATTTGTCCTTATCTGGCGAACAGCCTTCCTGACTTCGACAACAATCTCCTGTTCTACCTTCCTTGTATTGAATACCGTTTGTTTTTCCTCGAGTTTAGCCTTTGAATAATCGCTCCTTGCCTCTCGGTTACCTAAAGGGACCTCCAAAGTAAGTCCAAAAAATTCACTTTGAAAGTCCTGTGAAAATGCCCTATCAATCGCATTTCCTTTATTTCCTGCAAGTCCCTGATAACGAATCCCCGCCTCAAAATCAAGTTTAGGAAGTAATTGATTCTTTTCCTGCTTCACTTTAATCCTGGCATTTGCTATGTCCAGTCCCTGCTCAAATACTTCCGGCCTGTTTTCAAGTGCAATCTTAATTGATTCATTAATTGAGACATCTCGAACCTGAAAAGATACACTGTCCAGCGGCACAATTGAAACATCAGATAATATAGGGTTGTTGCTTAAATTCATAACCTGCATCAGTTCATCTTCCCTGTCTTTTATATCATTTTCCGCCACCACAACTCCTTCTAACTGGCTGGCAACACCTTCTTCTGCAACCAGCAACTCTATGGGGGCCAAAGTTCCAACATCGACCTGTATCCTGTTCTTTTTCAGTAAATCCTCAGCTCTTTCTAATGATTTTCTTCTCACTCTTAATTCTTCAATTGCCTTTACAAGCTCCCAATAAGCTGTTTGTGTAGAGTTGATTACCTCTATTGCCGTTTCCTTAAGTTCCAGCAGAGACCTCTTCTTGTCATTCCTTGCTATGTAAATATCACTTCTATTAAAAAATATACCGGCATTCTTTAAAAGGGGTTGCGTTACTTTAGCCACTATTTCTGACTCTGCCAACGGATTTTCTAAAGTATATTTTGAAACAGGATCTACAAATTTCTGTTCTAGATCAAAATCTAACTCAATTGTAGCGCCAGTTTCCAGAAGTTTTTCAATTGAAGCATTTAAGGTATTTCTATCGCTTCTGAAATCTGCCAGCCCACCACCAGTACCAATTAACACACCACTGTTTGATGCCTCTTCAGAGTCTTCTGTCTCTCCAACAACATTTAGAGTTGGATCAAATTCGGATTTTTCAACAGTAATATCTTTTTCTTTAATCAACGGATCAATCTTTGCAATTCTTATGTCATAGTTGTTCTGTAAGGCCAGAATTAAACTGTCTTTTATTGTTAAGTTAAGAAACTTTGTGTCTTTCGCGGAAAATGCTACATCAGCACCTTCCTCCTCAGTATAGTCTTCTATTGCTTCTATTTTTTCTGAGGGGACTACATCCAGTATCTCTCTAAGAGCCTCCATATAGGCATTGCCTGCCTCAGCGTCTGTATTTGCGTATATTCTTATACTCAGAACTAAAATTATCGTTAATATGTATTTAGGTTTACAAAACATATCGTTTATCTTCCCTTAATGAGGGACATCGCCTCGGCCCTTGTAGCCGGATTCTTTCTGAATATCCCTCTTACCACTGATGTCAGGGCAATACTGCCAGTTTTCTTAATTCCCCTCATGGCCATACAAAGATGTTCAGCTTCAATAATTACCATTACGCCCTTTGGCCTGAGTGCCTTCATTAGTGCTTCAGCTATCGCAGTGGTAAGGCGCTCCTGTACCTGCAATTTTTTCGCCTCGACCTCTACTACCCTTGCAAGCTTACTTAAGCCTGTTACCCTGGAACCGTTAGGTACATATGCAACATGAGCTTTTCCTATAAAAGGCAGCAAATGATGCTCACAAACAGAAAAAAAGGAATATCCTTTAATAAAACTATTTCATCATGGTCTTCAGATTTTAAGACTTTAATCTGATTTCCCGCATCCATACCTATCCCTGCAAAAATCTCTTCACACATCTCAGCAACACGTTTAGGTGTGTCCTTGATACCTCCCCGTTCCGGGTCTTCACCGATCCCCTCCAAAAACAATTTAACAGCCTTCACTATCTTTTTTTTGTCCATTACTTACACTATCTACAAAAAAATTATAACTTCTTACAATTGATTTACTATATATCAGTAATATGTGTAGTCAAGAATCAAATCAGACCATACTCTTCTAGTGTCTTCTGAAGTTGTTTCTCATGTCCTTCGCTCATCTTACAGAGGGGCAACCTCATTTCACCGTTTATCCTGCCAAGCAATTTCATAGCGGTTTTTACTGAAATTGGATTTGTCTCTATAAACATAGCTCTGCATATTGGAAAGAGTTTATTGTGCAGTTGCCGGGATTTTTCAATCTCACCATTAAGAAAGCTTGAAACCATTTCAGAAACCTCCTGAGGGAGAATGTTTGCTACAACAGAAACAACGCCCTTTCCACCAACAGACATTATGGGAAGAGTCAAGGAATCGTCTCCGGATAATACTGTAATATCACACAGGCTCAGTATATGACTTGTCTGATCAATGCTGCCGCTTGCCTCTTTAATAGCCACAATATTCTCTATCTCATAAAGCCTGGCTACTGTTTCAGGAGTTATTGAAACGGCAGTCCTTGATGGTACATTATAAATCATTATAGGAATATCCACCTCTTCTGCTATAACCTTATAGTGCTCGTAAAGGCCTTCCTGTGTTGGCTTATTATAATACGGCGTAATCATCAATGAACCATCGGCGCCCATTTCTTTAGCATGTCTGGTCAGGCTTAAAGCCTCATTCGTATTATTAGAACCTGTTCCCGCTATAATAGGTATTCGGCCATTTGCTTTCTCAATTACTTTTCCGACAACTTCTCCATGTTCCTTGTGTGTCAAGACAGGAGATTCACCTGTCGTCCCACATGGTATTATGCCATTTGTACCATTTTCTATATGATATTCTACCAGTTCCCCAAGCTTATCATAATCTACCAACCCATCCTTGAATGGCGTAACCAACGCAACTATCGATCCAGTAAACATAAATTTAAACTCCTCCTTTTCTATCTAATTTCAGTCTTGGAAGATGCTCAGAAGCTTTGTTTTATAAGATAATGCTTGTATATAATATCCTTCATTTCTTTTACTGCCCTTTTAATTCCAACAAAGATTGCTCTAGAAACGATGCTGTGTCCAATATGAAGTTCCTCTACATCCATACCTTCTACAATAGGACCAGTGTTCTTGTAAGTCAAGCCATGGGCCGGCATTCACCATTAAGCCTGCATCCTTTGCAATCTTTACACCTTCTTTTAATACTTCCAGCATCTCAGTACTTTGCTTCTCACTCTTTGCATTGGCATAATTTCCTGTGTGAAGTTCAACCGCTTGTGCTCCAACTTCGCCAGATGCAATTATCTGATCTTTATCGGGGTCTATAAAAAGGCTTACAAATATGTCATTGTCTTTGAATTTCTTAATAATATCAGTAAGTAACTTCTTTTTGTCGAACTGACAGACAGTCCTCCTTCTGTAGTCACCTCCTGCCTTTTTTTCAGGCACAAGAGTTATTTGTTCAGGTTTTATCCTGATGGCAATGTCAATAATTTCTTGAGAGGTTGCCATCTCCAGGTTAAGTTTAGTAAAAACTGTTTGACGTAGCAAATCAAGGTCTCTGTCCTGTATATGCCTTCTATCCTCCCTGAGATGTATTGTTATGATGTCCGCCCCCCCCAGATCCGCAAGCCCCGCAGCTGTTACCGGGTCAGGTTCATACGTCATCCTTGCCTGCCTTATTGTAGCAACATGATCAACATTAACTCCTAATTTAATCATAATTTCTTATAAGAAAGGTGTTTTTCCAAAATTTCATTTTGTTTCTACAATCGGTTCTACAATATCAATATGAGCCTCAGGTGGAGCCCCATCTAGTTTCAGCCCTTCAGGAATCTTACAAATAACCGATTGATTGTATGGCCCGGGAGGACGCAGTGAACTAACGTCAATATATGCCATAATATCTTCCGGGCTCAACGCCTCCAGCTTCAACCTTGGACCTTTCAGGCTCAGATTAATATATTCCTCCTTAAGCTTCACCTTAAAATCATATTCAACTGGATGAAATACATTTATCTTAACTTTCTCAAATACCTTAATATCCACTTGTTCAGATACCTGAAACCACACATTTATTTTCTCATCGCACTGAACCGGCACAGAAACATATTTACCATCCCTTGTGACAGATATAAAATCCTCCAGGTCTATGCTCCAGGGAAATGTCCTGTTCTGTTCACTGGTTATGCCGCTCAGATCTAATGGACTTGTATTAATTGTATCGGCTTCCTTGAGTATGTTTACAGGCCCTGTTACAAGAACCCTGTTGGGATAGAAAAATTCACTGGTTATTTCATATCCAGGTGCAGGAACGCCCTTTTTTTGTATCTGTACTTTAATATAATTACTCTCCAATCTACCAAGCGTAATATCAATTTCGCGAGGAACTATTGAACTCAACCTTACCTCTCGCGGAAAATTAAAATTTCTCTTTGTTAAACGAATAGTCCTTTTATAATTATCTTCATCTACATCACTTATATCAGGTATGTCAAATCTTGCCTTAATCTTATTGTCCTTAATCATATCAGAAATTCTATCAATAGTAGTTTGAGTGCCACTCACACCAACAGTTACCATATTACTGCTGGTATCCAGAACAGTCAAACCCGGAGGTGCATTAATTGTCAACTGAATATCTTCTTTAATGTCACCAGTATGTTTATTAATAGCATAAAACCAGAGTGCCAATGCCATTATCATGGCCATACTCTTAGCTCTCAAATTAGTAAATAATATTTTCTTCAGCAAGTTTAACTACTCCGAATGCCATTAACTGCCGTGGTTGACATCTCTTCTAATACTCTTCTTAATTCATCTTGAGTAACATCTTCCTTAAGGTCTCCTCCTGCAGCCAGGGATACCAATCCAGTCTCTTCAGAAATAATTATTGAGATTGCATCGGTGTCTTCTGTAATACCAATACCTGCCCTGTGACGAGTACCACAGGATTTTGGTATGTTTTCATTCTCTGTTAGCGGAAACAAGCATCCCGCAGCGGCAATCTTAAGTTCTTGTACAATAACTGCACCATCATGAAGTGGTGTACCCGGCCAGAAGATTGTACTTATAAGATCACTTGAAATGTTAGAGTTTACCTTTATGCCACCTTCTATATAATTGTCCAGACCATCTTCACGTTCAATTGTTATCAGACCTCCTATTTTATTTTCAGACAATGCTATTACAGCCGTTAAAATCTCTTTGGCAACTTGTATCTCTGACTTTACGAACATTCTGAAAAACGGACTATGCCCCAATTTAATAAGTGCCCGCCTGAATTCTGGTTGAAAAAGGATAATTACTGGAATAATCAAAACAGGTAAGAATTCAATGATAAACCAGTTAACAGTATAAAGTTCAAGCTTTTTTATAATAAACAGTATTACTAAAGTAATTATTACCAACGTAAACGCCAAACCGCGAAGTATACCAGCTCCGCGCGTTCCCTGCATTATTCTCAGAATTGTATACAAAAGTATAAATATTATAAATGTTTCCCCACATGACTTAATTAACATCCAGCCATTACACCAGTAGGGATGAACAATACTATGTAGATTCCCAAAAAATCCAAGAAACTCATCCATCAGGTTTTCTCCTTACATTTTGCTGATTCAATGGCTCTGTACATCTTGATAGCCTGAATAGTCTCCCTGACGTCATGCACCCTGACAATATTTGCACCTTTAATTACGGCTATTATCAGCGTTACTAATGTTCCGGCAAGTCTAGAATCAGATTTTGGAAGGTTTTGTTCGTCTGAAAGTTCCAGCACTTTACTGATAAAAGATTTACGGGAAGTACCTACCATAATTGGGAGATTTAGACATTTAAAGTCATTCAATTGTCTAAGGATTGCAAGGTTATGCTCAGGCTTCTTACCAAAGCCTATACCCGGATCAATTATTATATTATTATGTGCTATGCCTGAGTTAACAGCATACTCAATTCTTCTTTCAAAAAATGAGATAATTTCTGGAATCAGATTATCATAAACAGGATCTTTTGGAAAATCATGTGGGTGGCCCTTAATATGCATGATAATTATGGGCGTGTTATTCTCAGCCGCAACTTTTGCCATCTCATCATCAGCCTGCAATCCACTAATATCGTTGATGATTTGGGCCCCAGCCTTAATCGCTTCTTCAGCAACCTCAGCTTTATAAGTATCTATGGATATTGGTATATGTGTTTCTTTACTTAATTCCTTAATGACTGGTATAACTCTCAACTTTTCTTCATCGGCAGAAACATAACTTGAATCAGGCCTGGTAGATTCGCCTCCAAATATCAATTATGTCAGCACCATCCTCGATCATTCTTCGAGCATGGTTTAACGCACTGTCCAGATCATTATTTTTTCCGCCATCATAAAAAGAATCAGGTGTCACATTCAGCACACCCGCCACAATTATTTCTTTACCAAACTCCAGACAGCCTTTATCTTGTTTTATTACCAAGAAACCTTACCACTCTTCTTCTAATTGATTAACTAGATTCCTGGCCAGGATGGCAATCGCCTCTTCAGTAGCAGACTGCACGTTTTCACCACGATCTACAATAAACGCTGCACTCCCATTTGCACCGCCGCCTATCAAGACTCTCCCTGTTCTCGTGTCCAAAAGCTCTATTATAGCAGATATAGACACCGAGCTTTCTACAATATTATCTCTACTCTGCGAAAGCGCAGCTTGTGCAGAACCACCAATCTTACCTGTCAATATTGTATCTGCACTATCTTTCTGGACAATTCTCAGGCTTGTCCTTGACATAATCTCGTCCTTCACTGCCTTCGCAATATCAAATTCTATACCTCTCATGAACGTATTATTTTCAAAGGTAGTAATATAAATGCTGTTTATTTTACGGCTAATCAGCGATTTTTGCGAATACCCGCATCCTGATACTAATACAAACACAAACGCAACACAAATTAGCTGTCTCAATAAACAACTGTTAATACAAGACATCAGGCTAGTTTTTTGTTTTAAATTTGTTATTTTCATGGTTTTATCCCGTTACCTTATTGCCCCTACCTTTCTAAGCATTTCAATCTTTTCTGCAGCCCTGGCTGCCCATTCAGTATTCGGATAATCTTTGATCACGGATTCAAAATATATGAGACCGGCATCTGGTCTTTTTTTGCGCAAATAGAATTCACCTACCTTATAATCCCTCTCTGCCATTGCAATATCTATTTCCCCGATTATTCCCTTTGTGGTATCAACCAAGGCACCATGTGGATTATTGGCAAGGTATATTTCAAAGCCATCACGAGATCCGGAAAGCAAGTCATAATTTCTCTCTTGAATACGGATATTACTCAATTTGCAATACGGAATTCTGAACTGAGCGTACGGAACCCATTCACTATTTGGATAATTTTCCATAACGCTAAGATAGCTGGCTTCTGCCTCTTCAAATTGACGTAATTGATAATAGCACTCTGCAATCTTTACTTGTGAATCGGCAGCGATAAAACCAAGTGGATTCCGTTCTATTATCCGCTCAAATACCTTTATAGCTCCATTTTCGTCTCGTTCCATCTGGGCAACGCCAATCTGGAACTCCTTCTTCAATATCTCATGTAACCTGCGGGAACCGGGATCCTGTTCTATCATATGCTCATACGCTTTGAAGGCACTCTTGTAATCACCGAACAGATAATATGCCTTACCAATGTTCAGCAGAGATTCTTCTGCAAGTTCTGATCCGGGATTATTCTTGATTATCTCCTTAAAAATACCGACAGCACTTATATACTCTTTGTTAACTATAGTGTAACAGCATACCTGAATTTTTGGTCCGTAGTATCTCTTGATAGTATTTTAGGAT
>CAXGMX010000041.1:0-12306 GCA_964010955.1 uncultured bacterium | reverse complement strand
CAGTATAAAAATATACAGCAACGCTTTAAACTCTCTAATGGCCGGGTAGAAGCTGAACTCTTAGCTGAGAAAATTATAAAACAAACATTTAAGGTCACAGATGAAGAACTGCGCGAAGCTTATGAGGAGCAACTCGGAGAGAAAATCCTCGCCAGGCAGATTGTGTTGCGTACTTCGAGAGATGCAGAAAGAAACCTTGAGAGGATTAAAACCGGTGCCGATTTTGAGGCACTGGCAAGAAAAGAGTCTGTTGACAGGAACTCTGCCTCACGTGGAGGCAAAATGCGCCCGTTTGGACCAAAAGGAACTATTGGAAAAGAAGTAGCAAATCTAAAAAATGGGGAAGTGAGCAAAATAATAAAGACGGATAGCGGATACCATATAATAAAGATTGAAAAACGAATACCAAGAAGTATGAAGAAATTTAGTGAGGTAAAAGAAGATCTTGCCAAGCTTGTTACCGCACAGAAAATACAGACAAGAATAAGTCCATGGCTTTTAAACCTTACCGAAAGCGCAGAAATTACCACTAACTTGCCTGAATAAGGATTTAGTAATTACATATAATGCTATAGAACAAACTTTATGTTACTTACTTGGCCTTTTACGTAATCATTTAGCGATTCTAAAGCAATTAAGTTAGCAATGTCTTTGTTCGTACAAACCTTGTCCGCTTCATCTGTAAATATCGCAACTAAATCCATAATTGTATACTGTGGATTGTGCCGTAATGCTGCATTTCTATTGAAGCTTCCTTTATTCTTACCACAGAGACTGGCAACTTCTGTCGAGTCTTGTACATCCGAATCATTTCCCAAATCGTATTGTAATTTTTCCAACATAGCCTTCCTCTTATCCTTTCAAATAGTTTTAAAAACTCCCCAGAGTAATGAGCAATTAGTATGCCCATAGCACATTTAATCGTTATACAGTTTTAAGTAATTTATAAGTTGCTTTGCTCAAACAACTTATAAATTGACAATAAAACTCATCTTATACATGACAAGGAAGTCAAAAAACGTGTGTTGAAAATTTATACTTCTTTTACTTAGTTGACTGTGTACCCTTTATGGTTATAATACGACTTTTGTAAAATACAATTAGATTAGAAAACGAAAAAGTATGCCAAAGACCGTAGCCATTATCCCTGCAAGATATGCATCAACCAGGCTTCCCGGTAAATTAATTAAAAGTGAAGCAAGAGAACATACGGGAAAATATCTTATCGAACATGTATATGGAAATGTAAATGAATGCGAAAAACATCCACGAGGTTATTGTTGCTACAGATGATGAACGCATTGCCGAAGCGGTAAAGAAATTTGGTGGATGTGTTAAGATGACATCTACGAATCACAAATCAGGCACGGACAGGATCGCTGAAGTAGCATCAAATCTGGATGCAGATTTCGTTATGAATATTCAGGGAGACGAGCCAGACGTCAAAGGAAGAATGATAGACGATTTGATTGAATCCATGTATGATGAAAAGGAAGCGGTGGTTTGTACATTTGCAAACAAAATAAAGTCTATGGAAGAATTCACTGATCCAAATGCCGTAAAGGTCGTTATAGATAAAGATAGTTATGCTATGTATTTTTCCAGGGCAACTATTCCGTATATCAGAGATGAAAATAATAATCCTAAATCCTCCATGTTAGAGAGTACTTCAGATACAGTTGATACCGGAAGCAATACATCATTTCTTTTTTTAAAACATCTTGGTATATATATGTACCGTAAGGACTTCTTGCTGAGATTTTCCAGCCTTGCAATACCAGATATAGAAGAGATAGAAAAGCTGGAGCAACTTAGAGTTCTTTCAAATGGATACAAAATCAAGGTTATTGTCACTCCTTACATGTGTGAGGGAGTGGACACACTTGAAGATTTTGAACGTTTCTTAGATAAATATCGAATATGACAAAGCATATATTTGTTACAGGTGGTGTAGTTTCTTCTCTGGGGAAAGGCTTGAATGCAGCATCGATTGGAATGCTTTTAGAGAGCCATGGCCACAAAATTAGCTTACAGAAATTTGACCCTTACGTGAATGTTGATCCAGGTACGATGGCTCCGTTTGAACACGGAGAAATTTATGTTACTGAAGATGGCGCCGAGACAGATCTCGACCTGGGACATTATGAAAGGTTTACAAATACAGTTACGAATAGGGATTGTAATTGTACTACAGGTTCAATTTATTACTCTGTAATAACAAAAGAACGTAAGGGAGAATATCTGGGAAAGACTATACAGGTAATACCTCACATAACGAATGAGATAAAGGATTGCATCCGTAAGCTGTCAACTGCGGATACCGATATAGTGATCTCCGAAATAGGCGGAATCGTTGGAGATATTGAGAGCCAGCCGTTTGTAGAGGCCATTAGACAATTTGGCAGGGAAATAGGTAGAGAAAACGTGCTGTATATACACCTGACACTTATACCTTATCTCAGGGCAGCAGATGAGATAAAGACAAAACCTACACAGCATAGTGTTGGTATGTTGCGCCAGGCGGGAATAGAGCCTGACATATTGATATGTAGAACGGAAAAAACACTTTCTGATGAAATAAAGGAGAAGCTTTCTCTGTTCTGTAACGTGGACAAAGAATCTATAATAGAGGAGCTAGATGTAAAGCCCTACCTCTATGAAATACCTTTACTACTCGTCAGAGAGGGACTTGACAAAATAATCTTAAAAAAGCTTCAATTAAATTCAAATGGAAGCACCCTTGACAAATGGCTCAATATGATGGAAGTCCTGAAGAATCCACAGAAGGTTACCGAAATAGCTATTGTTGGCAAGTATATCGGACACCAATCTGCATATGAATCAATTTATGAGGCATTAACACACGGAGGCATCGGTAATGCAACCAAGGTAAAGGAGAGAAGGATTGAGTCTGAGGATATTGAGAAGGAAGGTGCAGAACAACTTCTCCAGGGATGCAATGGAATCTTAATACCGGGTGGATTCGGGGAAAGGGGAATCGAGGGGAAGATAGAGGCTGTAAGATATGCCAGAGAAAACAAAATTCCATATCTTGGACTGTGTTTAGGTTTGCATTGCGCTACTATAGAGTTCGCACGAAACGTGTGTAACCTTGCAGAAGCAAACAGTACTGAGTTCGACTCTAACACACCGGATCCGATTATATGCCTGTTAGAAGAACAGAAGAATATCGAGAAAATGGGCGGTACTATGAGATTGGGAGCGCAACAGTGCAGGCTTGAGCCAAACACTATTGCCCACAAAAGTTATGGCCAGGAGATTATTTCCGAACGACACAGGCACAGGTATGAATTCAATAACAAATACAGAGATATTTTTGCACCGAAAGGAATGATTTGCAGTGGTTTTACTATGGACAATGAGTTAGTGGAAATAGTCGAACTGAAAGATCATCCATGGTTTATAGCAGTACAATTTCATCCCGAGTTTAAGTCTAAACCAACTAATCCACATCCTTTGTTTAAAGAATTTATTAAGGCCACACTGGATGTTAATAGTTAACGTGTTATTGCAATAACCGATATCTCTTAATGGAGGCTTTGAAAATGGATGACAACGAGGAATTAAAGCAGTCAGGTTCTGATTCAGGAAAAGAAGTGGATGGGAAAAGTGAATCTGCACAAAAAGACAAACCCAGAATTCCGGAAGCAAGCTTTTCCCTGTTTATGTCAAGCCTTGTAACGCAGGCATTAATCAGTTTAGGAGAAGTTGAAAATCCATTCAGTGAAAAGAGTGAACAGAATCTGGACCAGGCAAAGTTTACAATTGACACACTGGAGATAATTAGAGAAAAGACAAAGGGAAACCTTACCGAAGATGAGGCAAAGCTGTTAGATACAGCTCTCTATGATTTAAGAATGAGATATATTGAAAAATCAAAGTAAGCAGTTATTCCTGAATTAGTTCCATAAGACTTTTTGCAAGCTCTATATGGCCTTTTTCTTCATTACTGATTAATCGCAGAGTACTGATAGTGTTCTCATCATCAAGTTCCTCTATGCAATCGTCATATAATGCTTTAGCGTCTTCTTCAAACTTCAGAATTCTTTGAAATATTTCAGTAAGGGCTTCCCTAGAATACATCTTTCTCACTTTCTTTTACATCTTGTATCAATTTTTCTATTACATTCTTGTGCCTTTGAGTATCATCCCTTAATTTTGATATTATGTTCTGTACCTTTTCTTTCTTATCTTCACTTAACCACTTGTAATATTTAAGTGACTTAATAGTATAATCATAGAATTGGTTGTTTGCTTCTTCTTCACTGTCAAGAGCATTATATAGATTTTCTATAAGCTGTTTCTTTTTAATCATAATTTAGTCCCTTTGAAAGTGTAAAAAGTAAATATAACAAACACTTACAATATAATGCAAGTTTAAAAAAATGAGTTATCCACTATTTGTCAAGAAAGATATAGACGGATTCTTTGGCCTTGCCATTGATAACCTTGTGCAGCTAATACTCATCGTGAGTTTTTGTAAGATGTTGTGTGGCATGCCTGACGAACTTGTCTTCGGTATGATACTTCCCGGAGCTGCTATTTCAATACTTTTGGGAAACCTTTTCTATTCGTGGCAAGCCAGAAGGCTTGCGATCAAAACAAAAAGGAATGACGTAACAGCATTACCTTATGGAATAAATACGGTTAGTCTTTTTGCCTTTATCTTTTTCATAATGGCTCCGGTTTATGAGGCTACCAAGGACCCGTACTTAGTGTGGAAGATTGGTATGGTTGCCTGTTTCCTCAGTGGGGTGATAGAGATGCTGGGGGCATTAATCGGTGGGTATCTGAGACGTATTACTCCAAGAGCGGCCTTACTCTCCACTCTTGCAGGTATTGCCATTACGTTTATCTCTATGGATTTCGCATTCAGGATATTTGAAAAACCAATAATAGCCTTATTTCCGCTTGCGTTTATACTTGTCCAGTATTTCTCAAAAGTAAGATTCCCTCTGGGACTGCCGGGAGGCCTGATTGCCATTGGTGTTGGTACAGGGCTGGCCTGGATGTTGGGTTATATGGGTGGTGAAAGTATTGTTAGTAAGGATGGATTTGTTCACTTTTCTCCACCGCATTTTTGTGCCGGAAGTATGATTGACATAATTCAAAGTAAATATATGCTTCAATATATTTCAATCATTATTCCGATGGGGGTATTTAACGTCGTGGGTTCACTGCAAAAATCTTGAGAGCGCCGAGGCCGCTGGAGACAAGTACAATACACCTTCATCACTACTAACTAACGGAATCGGTTCAGTTGTGGCCTCTCTATTAGGCAGTTGTTTTCCTACTACCATATATATAGGCCATCCGGGCTGGAAGGCTAATTGGTGCCAGAACCGGATATTCAATCTTAAACGGCATTTTTGTAGCCATCATCTGTTTAAGTGGATTTGTCACCATTATCCTTAAAGTGGTACCTCTTGAAGCCGGAATAGGAATATTGTTGTGGATCGGAATTGTAATAGTTGCTCAGGCATTCCAGGAGACACCAAAACATCACGCCATGGCAGTTGCCATAGGCCTCTTCCCTGCAATTGCAGCATGGGGTCTATTAATGGTTGAAAGCACTCTCAGATCAGCAGGCACTACTCTATTTATAATCGGCAAGGAAGCGTTCGCTAACAATCTGGCCATTCACGGAATGATATCGCTGGAGAGAGGATTCATTTTTACCTCTATGATACTTGCCTCTATCTCTGTATTCTTGATTGAGAAGAAATTTATAACAGCATGTATGTGGTCTCTGGGAGCAGCGTTACTTTCTTATGTAGGCATTATCCATGCGTATGAGCTTACGCCAAATGGTGTAGTCAGTGTATTTGGATATGGAGTTGCAAGTGATTTCTCTATTGGCTATTGCTCTTTTGCCATATTGTTCATTGCCATACATTTTTATATACGTGGCAATGATGAAGGATTAGACATTAAAAGTCCTAAAGATATTTAAAGTCTAATTTATCCATATTTTTATTGACATGAACGAATAATTCGTTACACTAGTATGGTTTAAGGTGTATTCACCCATGAAGTCTTACCTTCAGCAGGCAATTTTTCTCAGAATTGCCACATACTTATTCCTAAAGACGATAGCTAACAACTTAGCTTATCCAACCAACATACAATCTTAGATTTATCACTCGATACCAATAATTGTTCCCGTGATGCTGCCTAATTTGGTTGGTAAATCTACTGAACTTTTTCATTAAGGAGAGATTTATGGTAAATGCCAAAACAAAAAAACAGTTAAAAGTACTGGAGGTTCTCCAGAAAGAAAGTCTTCAAAACAAAAGCTTTCTGTAAAGAGAACAACCTCCAAAAGAAATCAGCAGAAAGTAAAGAAAACGACTAGTAAAAAAGTAACAACCAAAATAACAGCACAAAAGAAATCTTCAAAAAAGAATTCAAATAATAGAGTTTATAAAGCAAAGAACACCTTAAAGGTTAGAAGGACAAATGTAAATGAACTTAAGAAAGTAGAGAATGTAATAGAGAGACTGTCACAAGGGCCGGAACCAAGTGTCCAGAAAACGGTCCCGGTTGTTCAGGAAATAGCACCAACCGTCAGAAGAACAGTACCAGGTGTTTTAAGGATAGTACATGATGTTCAGGATACAGTACCAAGTACTCCAAAGGCAATACCAATAGTAGAAGCAGGGAACTTTCTGAAGAAATGCGTTAAACAGTATTGGGCATCAGCCTGAGAAGGCAGAGACAAGAAGCCAGACACCGGATGATGCCTGCCCGTCCGGTAGGCGAGGATTCTTGACTCAAGATGGTATTTCGTTTAACTGGTTTTCACTTGCGGATTTGTCCCGTTCCATGAACGATGTATTTGTATGATGTGAGTTCTTTCAGGCCCATTGGGCCACGGGCGTGAAGTTTGTCTGTACTGATGCCAATCTCTGCGCCCATTCCGAACTCAAAACCATCTGTGAAACGCGTGGAAGCATTTACGTATACCGCAGCAGAATCAACCTCCTCTGTAAATTTATTCGCATTGGATTTGTCTTCAGTTATTATGGCATCAGAATGTGAAGAACCATAGGCCGTAATATGCCCGATAGCATCATCAATAGATGCGACAATCTTAACTGAAAGAATCTTCTCTAGATATTCGATTGACCAATCTTCCTCAGTAGCCTGTTTTATTTCAGGCAAAATCTTGCAACTTTTTTCACACCCCCGCAATTCAACTCCCGAATCTGACATACCCTTGAAGATATCAGGGAGGAATGTTTTTGCTATATTCTCGTGCACAAGCATGGTCTCCATAGCATTGCATGTACCCGGCCTCTGAAGCTTTGCATTCAGACATACTCTTCCAGCCATGTCCGGATCAGCAAATTCATCCACATAAACATGACATACACCCTTATAATGTTTTATGACCGGGATGGTGGAATTTTCAACGACATTTCGTATCAAACTCTCTCCGCCCCTGGGAATTACCAGGTCTACATATTCATCTGCCTTGAGAAGATAGTCAACTGCCTGCCGGTCAGTAGTTTCAACAACCTGAATGGCATTTTTATCCAGACCTGTCTTTTCAAGTGCTGAGCATATTTGTCTGTAGATGGCTATATTAGAATGTATTGATTCCTTACCACCACGGAGTATTGTGGCATTACCTGTCTTCAAGCAGAGAGATGCGGCGTCTGCCGTGACATTTGGCCTGGACTCATAAATAATGATTATCACGCCTATCGGAACTCTCACCTTTTGAATTTCCATGCCATTTGGACGTACAGTCTCTTCCATTACCTCACCAACAGGATCGCCAAGATTTACCACCTCTCTTATGCCTTTTGCCATATCTTCTATGCGTGAATCAGTCAGCCTTAATCTGTCGATCATGGCAGAAGACATGCCGGCCTCCTGCGCAGCATTTAAGTCTTTCTCATTTTCTGCTATCAGTATTCCTTTGCTGTTTACGAGATTGAGCGCCATCTGCTCCAGTGCAGCATTCTTTACTGACGTATCGGCAATGGCCATCAGGCGTGATGCTTTTTTAGCGTCATTCACAATTTTATCTATATAATCTTTAACGTTCATATTTATAAGAAAGCAATAAAAACAGTGTGGCTATCAGTACCAGGCCCAAAGGCACCTGCCAGGGGAATGGGCCATCAAACAAGAATGACTCCAATCCGCCAGATCCAGTTGGTTTCTCTGCTTCGTTACTCTCAGGTTCTGAAATATTAAATTTGTATTTTTTGTAAGTAACTTCTCCCTCTCTGGTATATCCATAGTTGTCCCTGGCTTCTCTCTCGATTTGTATCGGATCATCAACGAGAGCTTTATTTTCTTT
The DNA here is from genome assembly GCA_964010955.1 of uncultured bacterium. Classification (GTDB taxonomy): domain Bacteria; phylum Planctomycetota; class Brocadiia; order Brocadiales; family Scalinduaceae; genus Scalindua. Next base: position 3,971 of record CAXGMX010000041.1, on the reverse strand, counting down.
TTTGAGACTTTCGTTCATTTTCCTTAAAGAAACGACTTTTTCAGTAAGCTCCTTTTGATTTGCCTCAAAAGCTCTCCTTTCTTCCCTTTTTTGTGTAACGATAACAGAAAAAATAATTATTATCGAAGCTACTATAGAAAAAGTAAAAAGGAAACGTCTTAACATGTTTTATTATTCATAATAATAAAAATTGGAAATGATACTCGGTTCTAGATAATCTTCTGCATTCAGCATCAAACTACTTTATCTTCACTTTGCCATAAACAGCATTATTACCGAGTTCTTCCTCAATCCTTAACAGCTGGTTATATTTACATATACGGTCTGTTCTGGAAAGTGAGCCTGTTTTGATTTGCCCTGCATTGGTTGCTACTGCAAAATCAGAAATGATAGTATCTTCTGTTTCTCCGGAGCGGTGTGATATGACGGTAGTGTAGCCCTTTGATTTAGCCATTTCTATTGTTTGTATGGTTTCTGTAATTGTACCTATCTGATTAAGCTTGATCAATATTGAATTGGCTATACCCAGGTCAATGCTTTTCTTCAATCTATTTATATTTGTGACAAATAAATCATCTCCGACCAATTGTACCTTGTTGCCAAGTTTTCCCGTTAACGCTTTCCAGCCATCCCAATCATCCTCTGCCAGACCATCTTCTATCGAATAAATAGGATAATTAGAAATCAAAGCCTCGTAAAATGAGATCATAGCTTCAATAGATTTCTCGGGATCGGATTCGGCCTTTAAAACATATTTCTCATCTTTATAGACTTCATTTGCCGCTACATCCAGCGCCAGTAACACATCCTTACCCGGATCGTAACCGGCCTTGTTTATGGCTTCCATTATAGTCCCCAGGGCCTCCTCATTACACTTTAACTCCGGTGCAAAACCGCCTTCGTCACCTACATTGGTGTTACAACCCTTGGCATTAAGGATCTTCTTTAAACAATGAAAGACTTCTGCACCAATCCTTAAAGCCTCCCTGAAACTATCAGCCCCAACCGGCATGATCATAAATTCCTGTATATCAAGATTGTTATCGGCATGCTCACCACCATTAATTATATTCATCATCGGTACGGGTATGATATGAGCGTCATCATTTCCAAGATACTTATATACCGGTTTGTTTGATACGCTTGCAGCCGCCCTTGCTATAGCAATTGAGACTCCCAGTATGGCATTAGCGCCCAGGTTGCTTTTATTCTCTGTACCATCGAGTTCTATCATAAGTTTATCTATATTTTCCTGTTCGGAAGGATCCAAACCCTTTATCTTCGGGCCTATTGTTTCTGTTACGTTATTAACGGCCTTGGTAACGCCCTTTCCAAGGTATCGCTTTGGATCAGCATCTCTCAGTTCACAAGCTTCATGACGGCCTGTAGAAGCTCCTGACGGGACTGCCGCCCGACCCATTGTGCCATCGTCAAGTATTATGTCAACTTCAACTGTCGGATTACCTCTGGAGTCGAGTATTTCTCTTGCAATGGTTTTTTCTATCTTTGCCATGCCTTGTCCCCTGTTAATCTTTAAGAAAATTTAATAGTAGTCTTATATCAAAAAGGCACAAAACCTGTCAATTACAAACTACCCTGTCGAATCAGAAACCCCAAAGTACTCCGCCCTTTATCATATTAAATCCTTGAAATACCATTTATATGTGATTAGACTAAGCAAAGTAATGAAAGGATGGCAGGCAATATGGAAGATAATATGAAAATTATTGTAGTTGCAACAGCCGGCGGAATTGAGATTGTCGTAGAAGGTGAAAAAGTTGAAGACGCTTATACGCTAGCACTTTAGAAGCCATAGGTTACAGAACTCGCTCTAAACATACTGAACACCATGTACAAGACAGGGGCAAAGCTATAACCAATTATTGGTGAATACGCCCTTACTACCCCATTTACTTTTCTTCTCAAGGCGGGGAAGAGGAAGGCTTTCCTCTGTTTATTGATAACTTATCTTTATTTTTTTACTACAGCGTAAATCATCTTGACTTGAGATATATTATTTATAAACTACAGCATAGAATAGTGCTGATCAAGAATCGCTCAATATTCAGGTAAAATTTTAATGAGGAATAGGAAAATGCTTATATTAACAAGAAGGTTAGGCGAAAGCATCATAATTGAGGATAACATAAAAGTAACTGTTGTAGATATAAATAATCAACAAATCAAACTGGGGATTGATGCCCCAAAACATATAACTATAAACAGGGAAGAGGTTGCCAAAAAAGTTAAAGAGGAGAATCAATTATCATCTAATTCGATGATAATTGGTGTTACAAAGGAATGATGGCAATTACTTTTTACTTTATATAGTTCCTTCCCGTTGAATTGACTTTGAGTTAAACGCCAGCCTAAGCAGGCGGCTACAGTATAATAGACTCCTACTGCAATCTTTCTACGCCAAGGAACACTGCCATTTTCAAGAAAGCCCTGCCAAGAAATGTGCGCTTCATCACAATCGCCTTGTAATTGCACACCTCGTCACAACAAAAGCATCCAATACATTTGTCCTCGTCAACGATCACCCTGCCATCGGGAGCGGACATCGCTTTAGCCGGACAATTTCTGATACATTCATAACATCTTGTACAATTCGGCTCATATACTGAAGAAACAGATGAACAGCTATTGTCAAACATCTTTGCAAGAAGAAAGTCCGGTATATAGTTAGACGCAAAATCCTGTGCAGAGCTGGAAGGCTTCTTAAAATCGGAGACTGCCACCTTGCAGATGTCTTCACCTGAAACATCGATCTTATTCATATCTGCTGTACCCAGCTTTCTTTCATGGGCGTACTTGATTATAGGTACTTTCATGGGGTCAAAGCCGATAATTGTACTGGCCACTGCATCTAACGCAACACCATCAATACCTGCAATTATTAACCCTACCTTTCTAGGATCTCCGGCATTAGGACCGTTACCCTCCATCCCTATAACCGCATCCATTATTGTGATGTGAGGCTGCACCATCTCAAAAACATCAACCAATGCCTGAGCCATAGATCTATTCTTTGGCGCCAGAAGATGCACATTCTTTTTTCCATTAGCAGGGATGGAGCCAAACATATTTTTAATTGCTCCTGTGTATCTTGTTAGACCGTGTGTTTTTAGTTTCGGGACATTCACTACTACATCTACCGACTTAACCGTCTTTGCAATTTTAAAATCTTTTAATATCACAGCATTTTTATTTGTTATGTCAAGCGCTTCATCCTTGTCAAAGTTTACGATAATGGCTCCAGTATCTTCTGCTATCTTGTCTATTTGTGTAACCCTGAAAGCCTTATCTGTTGAACCTGTCCTGAGGCTACCGCAAGAGTCTCCAATGTAGACCTCGCACCCATAATCTCCCATAAATATGTCAACAAGCGCCCTGATGACGGCAGGATGTGTATTAACTGCCCTTTCCGGTCCCAATGAGGCAGAAAGAAGGTTCAGTTTCAACAACACCTTCATTCCGGGCCTTACAATGGTTTCAATGTTGCCAATCAGGCTCAGACATCTTTTAGTAGCAGCACTGACTTTTTCTAATCCATAATCATCACAATGTGAGATTGCAATCGTTGTCATCTTTTATACATTAAACGAGTTAGCAAGTTAAACCTCCAAGAACATCTGGGCCACCAGGAATTATGTAGAATTTAGATTCCCTGTTTGATTGCCATGTGGGCAAAACCATGGAAACGATAGATAATACAATATATTTCCACTGAAGTGTGAAACTGTACCAGGCATGAATAATGGTAGTAAATTCACTTGATTTCTCTTACCATTTCTTCAAGTGGTTTTCGAAAAAGTTGGCTCAGGAATGGTCTCCGGATAGCCCAGTGGTGTTAAACCAGGGGTTCCATATTATCAGGTATGTTTAAAACTTCCCTTACTACTTCCGGTTTAAAGGCTGCTATCCAGCAAGTACCTAAGCCCTTTCGGCAGAAGACAGCAAGTATTAAA